>DMRV01000010.1:0-1942 GCA_003456455.1 Flavobacteriales bacterium | reverse complement strand
GATTTTTGGTAATCCCCAAATAATAAACATGGTAGCAGCAACTAAGCCAAGCAGGATGTAGAGTTCTGTGCCCATCAACCAATTGCCATCCATGTCTTTAAACTGGTCTAGCTGAGACATAAAAATGATGATTGCCAAACCGTTTACAAAACCGAAGATTACAGGATGCGGAACCAATCGCATCAGCTTACCAAGCTTCATAAAACCAGCCACCATTTGAATGATTCCTGCCAGCACCACGGTGGCGAAAACGTATTCAACTCCGTGAGATTTTGCAAGTGTCACCAACACAACGGCAACTGCTCCTGTAGCTCCAGAAATCATACCTGGCCGTCCACCTAAAACGGAAGCAACCAGTCCCATCATAAAGGCTGCATATAAACCAGTTAATGGCGAAAGTCCCGCAATAAGTGCAAATGCCACGGCTTCTGGAACCAATGCTAAGGCAACGGTCAATCCAGATAGGATTTCGTTCTTGTAATCTACCTTTTGGGTAAGGTCAAATAAGTTGAAGTACTTTTTCATTCGGTCAAGTCAATACGTTACACACGGAGAACAGAATCCGCAAAAACAAACACAAAATAGAAGGGGAGATGTACGCTTAAAGTGAGTTTTACACTTTCGTACCACTTCGTTTTTACTGGCGCGCAAAAGTACTGCTCCTTTTGGCTTTCTAAAGCCGAAATGATAAAAGATGCAGATGCAATAGACGAACGGTTCTATTAGCTTTGCAATTCAAACTTTTAAGATGAAAAAACTAATTGCTCTTTCTTTAGTGCTTGCCATTATGGCTGCGTGTACTACTGTTCCAATTACTGGTAGAAGACAAATGAATTTGTTGCCTGAAAGTCAGATGATGGGAATGGCGGTTACAAGCTATAGTCAGTTTGTGACTACCAATCCGATGGTGCCAGTAACTGATGCAAGGGCTCAGCAAGTAAAAGAGATTGGCGAAAAAATTGCAGCTGCAGCTACACGGTATTTGAAAATTAAAGGAGCATCCGATCGCGCTGCTGGGTTTAAATGGGATTTTCAAGTAGCAGAAAGCAATGAGGTAAATGCGTGGTGTATGCCAGGCGGAAAGGTTGTTTTTTACACAGGATTCTTCCTATTTGCCAAGATGCTGATGGTATAGCAGTTGTAATGGGGCACGAAGTAGCCCACGCCATTGCACGCCATGGTAATGAAAGAATGAGCCAAGGAATGTTGGTTCAGGGTGGTGGAATGGCTTTGGATTTTGCTACTGCCTATGCAAATCAACCCCAACAAACTCGTTCTTTATTTCAACAGGCTTACGGAATGGGAACAACCGTAGGAGCAATTTTTCCTTTCTCTCGCTTACACGAAAGCGAAGCGGACGAAATGGGCTTGATTTTTACTGCTATGGCAGGATATGATCCAGCGAAAGCTGTTCCGTTTTGGAAGCGTATGTCGCAATTGGGTGGAGGACAGCGCCCACCTGAATTTTTGAGCACACACCCAGACCCAGATAAGAGAAGTGCTAAGTTGGCAGAGCAGGTTAGGGTTGCACGTGCTTACGGTATCAAGTACGGAACTAACTAGTTATTTCGTTTTTACGATAGCGAGTTTCTGAGAGTTGGTACGAGTTTCGGTATTTACTGTCAATAGAAATACTCCCTCTATATTGGGGAGTTGTAGCTCTAGATTATGCGAACCACTTTGAATAACCCGGTTCAATAACTCGAGTTTGGTTCTCCCATCTAGTGAATTAAGATAAATAGAAACACGTCCTTTTTTTTCGTTTACGAAACGTACGGTAGCTGAGGAAGATGCAGGGTTTGGAAAAACATCCAGCTTGCTATAAGTTGAGTTGCCAACGAAAACTGCGGTTAAGGAGTCTCCGTGTACCGGAAGAAATTTCTGATTTGTTGTTGCTGGATTGAGTTCGCCACGATTCGTTTCCCAATGACTGAATTGAAAC
>DMRV01000393.1 GCA_003456455.1 Flavobacteriales bacterium | reverse complement strand
AGGTGGCTCACCAACTTCCATCCAAGCAGAATCACCAAGCGCTCCACCAACATTTACACATGCCACAACGTCATTGCTGTAACCTGGCCAGTTGTCTGTATTAAAAGAACCACCGAACCCATCAACACTACCAACTATATCGGCATCGAGGAAAAGTTCATTGGCGAAAAATAAGGTGTCATCATTGGCATCTACTACATCGGTACTGCTCAACCATTTCCCGCTAACTTCTTGCTCCAACTCTTCAATTCTGTCTAAAGAACCATAAGCAAGTGAAATGTAACCTCCAGAACCATGTCCGTAAACAACAATTCTATCTGGGTTTATTCCGTAAGGGTTGCCATCTTCAGCAACTGACTTTTTTAAGAAACGAACAAGAGATTTAACATCATTAATGGCACGGTAAACTGCGGTAAGCAATGAACCCCTTCTATCGTCAGGACTTGCGCTGGTTGGTCTCCAACCTCCACGGTAATTTGGGGCTAGAGCAACATAACCTCTTTTTGCAAACAATTCTGCAGAAACAACTATCGAGCTGTCCTTATTGTTACCAGTAGGGCTTTGATTAAGGTACTTTGGAAGAAAGTTTCCTGTGTGCAAAACGATAACTGCTGCCCGATTTGTTTCAGTATCTCCAGCAGGTTCGTAAATGTCTGTTTTAAGAACAGCTCCAGGTGAACCTGTAAAGAAGTTGTAATTTTCTCCGAATGTAACATCTCCCGTGGTTGTTACGCTTGGGAAAATTTCATCGAGATAACGATCCTGCGCGGAGGAGAATCCAGCGCCAAGACCAATGACTAATAGTGATAGTAATAGTTTTTTCATGGTATTATTAAGTTAAACAAAGTTTAATGATAAATGTACTAATTAAGAAATCAATTCCACTCAAATAAAATGGATAGGTACGCCATTCGGCCAACTCTTGGTCCGCCATATACTTGCGCGTTTCGGTTGTCAAAAGCATTGCTGAAACGTTCGCTTACACTTCCATCTTGAAATAGCGGTTGAATTCCGAACAGGTTAGATGCTCCTAATTTGAATGTTATGTGATTACTTGGAATTTTATAATTAATCTGAGCGTCAAACATATCGTAAGTAGGAACGATTCCTGTGAACTGAGGAGAACCTTCAAATAGGAATCCTTGAATCCACTTGTAGTTTACGCTAAAGCCAAAAAGACCGGATTTAGCTTTACCCAAACCACGCCCCGAAAACCCAAGGTTAAATTTATGTTCTGGCGTATTAAATGCAGGAATAATTGGATCATCTTCTGCTGTTTTTTGCAATCTATTCCAAGAGTAGTTACCCGTTACAGTGTACTTGTTTTTAAAGTAGTAGGTAAGTCCGATAGAGGCTCCCTGGGTGATTACTTGGTTGGTGCTATTGGCAGCTACTCTAAATGCCTGAGGCTCTATAGGTAATCCAATTACTGTATCGAAACTAGATTCAACTCCAAGGTTAAATCCGATGAAGTCGTCATAAAAACTGAGGTAAGTAGAAGCATCTACATATAAATGACCAAAAAAGAACCCTCGATACCCTAACTCAATTGTTTTCACTTTCTCCGGTACGATAGGTGCAACATCAAAGTATTGCAACAAGGTGTCGTTGCTAACGCCTGCTCCCACTCCCAAATAATCTATAAATGAATCTACAGTAATGAGGTCGTTGAAGCCATTAATATTTCCGATTAATATAGCCCGTCCAACATCGTAATACAGGTATTGGTCGGCTAGCGTAGGGTTTCTTATGGCAGAGGAAAAGCCAGCTCGTATGGTATGGTCTTTTGTTGGAAGATATACCAACGATGCAGCTGGAGAGAAGACGAATGGAAAGTTTTGATTCTTATCCATTCTCAGCGTTGCACTAACCTTCAATTTCTCATTGAAGAATTTTCGTTCCCAACCAGCGTATACACCAAATTCCCAGTTAAATATTTTCCTGAAGCTTGTGTCAAATACTGCAGAATCACGTACGCCTCCAAAATTGTCGGCAACTTGAACGTCACGTTCGTCAATTCGTAGTTCGTCAAAAATGGTTCCTCGTGAGTTTGGAGCGTACAGACGCCCGTTGGCACCAAAAGTGAAGAGGCCTAATTTGGTTCCCTTAATAGAAGGGTCTAATTTATATTCCCCGTGTATGTGATAAAGAGCTGATTTGTCGTAAAAGCGAGATCCACCTCCATCAATACTGTTATCCGTGTATATAGTGGTTGTGATTTCATTGAAAAGCTCATTGAATCTTTCTGAACCAGCTTCTGGGTATCCTTCTAAAGGATCATTTGCAAGAAAGCTATTTGTTTGATCGTGCCAAGCTTGAAGTTCTTCAGGGTAATCAGCCAGAACTGCTGCAATTGCATCCGTGTCCCAACCAACCCCCGGCCCTCCGAAAGTCACATTGTTGTCTCTAAGCAAATCCCGAACGGGGTTCCGTATATTGGATACCCAGTAATTCGCATACGCTGTATTGTAATCGTCAAGCGTGCGCTGATTATCTAATAGTTTGAATGCTGTAATAACCGCATCGTAGGAGTCACCAGCGTCTTCATTGGTAGCATACGCGCGTACAAACCACTTGTCTTTCTTGGCAATTTCAATGCGATTTTGGAAAAACAGCATGTTTTTCAAAGAGAAACGGTTTTCACCCTGATAGACAGTAGTACCAGTTCCAAAATTAAAGGAGTAAATAAGCTCTAAATCAGACTTGATTTTGTAGTGCGTGGCGAGGTTTGCTTTGAAGTTTCGCGTGTTATAGTCTACAAGGTCTTGTTCCATGTAACCTCTGCGGAAGAATGTTCCCAGTCCTGGATAATTGGCTATCTGATCAGAAAAGTCATTGCCGCCCGCTAGGTCTTCATCTCCGTATCTATTTACCGCGTCATAACCCCCAGGGTTGTTAGCAGAAACTGCCGATTCATAAACGGGGTCAATATTATCAGCTACCCAATCATTCGCCTGCAGGTAAAATAGGTTAACCTTGTACGCAAATTTGTCTTCGCCATCTTTGTTTTTAAATACCTGTGCCCAACGCACTGCAGCTTCTGCAAGATTACGTTCACCAACCTTAATTTGTGCTTCTAATCCTGGTTTGATAAATGGACTTTTCGTTTGCATATCAATAGCCCCATTGAAGGCGTTGGGCCCATAAAAAGCGGAACTAGCACCTTGTACAATGTCAACTTTCAGTACGTCTAATTCAGAAGCTCCAAGGAAGTTTCCAAGGCTGAAGTTTAATCCTGGAGATTGGTTGTCAACGCCATCAATTACTTGCAATGAACGTACTGGCGAAGTACTATTGAAACCACGGGTGTTAATCACCTTGAAACCGATACTCGCTGCCGTAAGGTCAACGCCTTTTAGGTTTCCAAGCCCATCATAAAAGTTGGCGGCTGGAGTTTCTTTAATGGCAATGATGTCCATGCTTTCTACCGTTAGAGCCGACTCTTTCTGCTTTTCTGAAACACGTGTGTCGGTTACAACAACACCTTCCAGCATAACAGCATCAGTTCCCAGTTTTACAGCAAGAGGAGCTGACAAAGAAGTTACTTCAATTTCCTGCTTCAGGTAACCGATATATGAAACCGTAACTTGAAAAGGTGGTTGTTTTCCTGGGCTGAATTTGAACTTCCCGTCAAAATCGGTAGTTGCCCCAACAGCTGTTCCCGTAAGGACGATGCTTGCCCCGAAAAGAGGTTCGCCACTTTCACCATCTGTAATGGTTCCGCTAAATTCCTGTGCTTGAGTTGAGCTGCCTAAAAGAAAAAGGACAGTAATTATGGAGAAAATAAAATGGAACTTGAATTGTACCAGTTGCCTCATACGCTGTTTTTTTGGAGAAGGTCAAATATACCTAAGTAATGCGTTTGGGAATAATCTTGGAGAAGACAAGAAAATGGATTTAAGCAACAACCTTTTCTAATTCGCGGTAATAATGGCGAATATCTTCCAGAAGCTGCTTGATTTCATCATTGTCGTTTGAAGTTACTAGCCGCATTCTGAACGGTTTAAATCCATGGAATCCTTTAAAATAATTGGCGTAGTGTCTGCGCATTTCCACATTTCCCAGTTTATCTCCTTTCCATTTTAGGGAGAAGTCGAAGTGTTTGAGGCAAGTATCAACGCGATTGTCTATGGTTGGGGGTGCTAAATGCTCGCCCGTTTTAAGGAAATGTTTTATCTCATTAAATATCCATGGGTAGCCAATACTGGCACGTCCAATCATAATTCCATCAATTCCGTATTCATCTCGCATCAATTTTGCCTTTTCAGGACTGTTCACATCCCCATTGCCAAAAACAGGTATGTGAATACGCGAATTATTCTTGATGTTTCCGATAAGTGTCCAATCAGCTTCACCCTTGTACATCTGTACGCGCGTTCTTCCATGAATACTAATGGCTTTTACACCAACGTCTTGCAAACGCTCGGCTACTTCCTCAACAAACATGGTTTCGGTGTCCCAGCCCAAACGGGTTTTGACGGTAACCGGAAGGTGTGTGCTTTTGACAATTTCGGCTGTCATTTCTACCATCTTCGGAATGTCTTTAAGAATTCCAGCCCCCGCACCTTTGCAGGTCACCTTCTTTACGGGACAACCATAATTGATGTCAATCATGTCTGGTTTAGCGGCTGTTGCAATCTCAGCCGACTCCTTCATGGATTCAATGTTTCCACCAAAAATCTGAATGCCAATAGGCCGTTCGTACTCAAAGATGTCCAACTTCTGAACGCTTTTGGCAGCATCTCTAATTAAGCCTTCGGCTGAAATAAACTCGGTGTACATCACGTCTGCGCCATTTTCCTTACAAACTGCCCGGAATGGGGGGTCGCTTACATCCTCCATTGGAGCGAGCAATAGGGGAAAATCCCCAACGTCTATATCACCTATCTTTGCCATGTTCGAAAACGGCTGCAAATTTACTTATTCTCAGTTTGATTAATTCCCTAAGATCTTATGTACAGCGTTCGCCACTGAACGGAGTTCTATTCCTATTGTTACTGATTTTTACTGGGGCTTCGGTTTCTTCATTTATTGGGTTTGTCATTTCGCAATTGTTTCTCGGTGTGCCACTGTTGAGCCAGCCAATGCTTTTGGACGATATGACCAACCCTGAAGTGTTTCCAGCCTTGCGGACAATACAGTTACTACAAGGGTTTGGAATGCTCATCATCCCTGCCCTTGTTTACCTCTGGATTTCATCTTCCTGGGGAAGTGTAAGGCAGCTTTTTAGAGGTCCAGTAAAACAGCAAGTAATGCTGAGCATGGTGTTTTTTATGGTGGCTTTTCCCTTCGTGAATTATTTGGCAGAATGGAACTCTACATGGAATCTCCCAACGTTATTAGGAGATTGGTTAGAGGGAAAGGAATCGCAAGCGGGAGTGGTAACCAAGTTATTTCTTGATATGCCGAATGTTGGGTTGCTTCTTTTGAACCTGATAATGATTGCTTTGCTTCCAGCATTAGGCGAAGAGTTGATCTTCCGGGGAATCATGCAACGCGGGCTTCAAAAGAGGATTAATCCACATCTGGCCATTTGGCTCACAGCCATTTTGTTTAGTGCTGTTCACATGCAGTTTCTTGGGTTTGTTCCGCGTATGTTGATGGGTGTGGCAATGGGTTACTTATTGTTTTGGAGCGGCAATTTGTGGTATCCGATTATCGCACATTTTACCAACAACGCTATGGCTGTTGGAATGACATACGGCATTCAGCACAATTCTATTGATTCAGCGTTGGAAAGCGCTGGAACTGACAATCCGACTTTAGCTGCATTCTCGCTGCTGTTTTGTTTGATACTTCTTTATTTGTTTAAGCAACATCAAGGGTTGGGGTCATTAGCTTCGAAGGCTTAGAAGGTTTCAGGTAAATTAATAGGTCTCCGATTTAGACTAAGCGCCAACTAAAGAAGAGGTATTCAAAATCCGTGAAGGTTCATTTAAGAGGAGTGTGTTAAACCAAAAAAAGGAGCCAATCGGCTCCTTTTAAATATTCGTTTCAGACAACTAAATCAGTTAAAGCGTAATTGCCTTGTCGACAATTTTACTGGTTGAGTAGTTAATCTTCAATGCATTTGCCTTTCTAAGCTCTTGTTTCACATCTACCACAATACCCATTTTGGTTTTTACATCTACCTTGAGGGAATATGTTAGCAATGGAACTTCCGCTTCGTTTGTTTCGGATTTAACAGATTCAACAAACGTTGGAATATCTGATGGCATTGCAAAAGCATCATCCAGCTGAATACGTGGTTCCGTTCCCATAATTGCTTGCAAAGGCTTCAAAGGAGGGCCTATATGAATATAAGCTACCAATGATTTACGTTCCAATTTGGCTACTTCTTTAGCCTTTGGAATAACGTGCGTTACCTTCAATGAAGTTTCTCTCATCACAGTTGTTACCATGAAGAAAAACAACAGCATGAATACAATATCTGGCAATGAAGCCGTAGATACTGGTGGTACTGTTTTTTTACCTTTTTTTCTGATTTGCATTACCCACCGATTTCTTTTGGTTCTGCTTCCGAAATCCTTTGCGGAATCAACTTTCTAACAGCTTTCGCCTTCTCGTTATCCACCTTGCTCTTGCTACCTTTCAATTCATCGTACTTCTTGCCAAACTGATTCATGGCAACTTGATCTCTTACCTCGCTGTACGCTTGCGCCAATTGGTCTTGGATAGCTATATATAGCTGATAAGAGGTCCCACGGTCATTTTGAAGTGAAACAATTTGCTTTGAAATTGGATAGTTAGCACCGAAGTATTTGATGATTAAAGGATCTTCAGACACTTTAAATTCTGGAAAACGTTCATCACCAGGATTGTTTGGATATCCTACAATGAATTCCTTTGCTGCATCCTTTAAGTCTTCGACTTGCATGTATTCATCCTCAACCAACATGTTGTCTTGAGAATTAGCAAGTACCACAAACACATTTCGCATTTTAACAGGTGGTGGTGGTGGTACATCTTCCAAAATTGGTGGAGGAAGTACGCGCATCAAACCTGTATCCACATCCATTGTGGTGGTAACCAAGAAGAAAATAAGCAACAGGAATGCAATGTCGGCCATTGAGCCAGCATTGATTTCTTGTATTTCTCTTTTCGATTTAGCCATTACTTGAAGAGTTTTGCTACTTCAGAATAAACCAATGAAATGATTGCAATGCCAGCAAGAATGTAAAAGGCAAAAAGCCCTGTATCCACTTGTTTTGCTCCCTCTGGAGTAATTTCCAAATGAGCTGCGGCATCGCCCGAAGAAAGTGCGTACGAAATTCCCAATACCACAACTAGTGCTCCAATTCCGACCAATGCGCCCTTAGCACCTTTCGGGTTTTGAATGAGTTGGATAATTGGAAAAACAACAGCAGTCAAAACCGCTACAGCCAAAAGGATGTAACAAATGATTATGCCGTAGTTTGTCATGAAATCTGCCATGATTTTTTCTTTAACGGTTAATTATCAACGATATTATTTACCGTTTTTTACAAGGATGTCCATGAACGTGATGGAAGCGCTTTCCATATCGTTTACCAGACTATCTACTTTGGCAATAATGTAGTTGTAAAATACTTGAAGAATCATTGCAACGATAAGACCGAATACTGTGGTCAAAAGTGCAACCTTAATACCTCCAGCTACCAATGATGGAGAGATGTCACCCGCTGCTTCAATAGCGTCAAATGCACCAATCATACCGATTACTGTTCCCATGAAACCAAGCATTGGAGCAAGTGCGATACAAAGAGAAATCCAAGAAAGACCTTTTTCTAAAAGACCCATCTGAACAGATCCGTAAGAAACAATTGACTTCTCAACCATGTCTAAACCTTCATCTTTTCTGCTTAGTCCTTGGTAGAAAATACTAGCAACCGGTCCTTTGGTGTTTCTGCAAATTTCTTTAGCTGCATCAACGCCACCTGACTGTAGGCTGCTTTCAATCTCACCCAAAAGTTTGTCTGAGTTTCCAGTAGCAAGACTTAAGTAAATGATTCTTTCGATGCAAAGTGCAAGACCAAGAATCAATACTAAAAGAACAACACCCATGAAACCAGCACCACCTTCGATGAATTTGGTTTTCAATGTTTGGTGAAAGCTTTGTGGGGCTTCTTCTACTTCTTCGAGAGCGCTTTCTACTGGTGCTTCTACAGGTTCTTCAACCTCGGTAGTTACTTCTTCAGCAACAACTTCTGTTGCGGTTGTGTCCTCCTCGGCAATTACCGTAGGTGCGTAGCTGAAGTTTAAAACTGCAGCAAAGGTGATAAGGGCAAAAAACTTTTTCATGATTCTGGTAGTGGTTAGTTTTTCAACTATTATTTAATGGTTAACTTATTACAAATCTATACTATTCTTTCCTTGCGGAGAGAGAGGGATTCGAACCCTCGAAACCCTTTTGGGGTTTACACGCTTTCCAAGCGTGCGCCTTCAGCCACTCGGCCACCTCTCCCTTACTTCTCGCTCCCCAATTTGGCGCGCAAAATACGAAAAATGTAATTCGACAAAGGCATAATCATTAAAGCGTCATTTCACCTCTGAGTGGTTTTTTTAGCATTTGTCTTCGTTCATTCAAATTGTCAGTTAGGCCAAGCACGAACATAGCCTTGGTAATTGCTGATTCGAATGTTAGGTCTGCTCCACCAATAACTCCAAGTTTCAATAGTTTTTCGCTTGTCTCGTATTTTCCCATCTCCACTTTTCCTTCCTGGCACTGCGTTATGTTGATAATGATGATGTCATTATAAATCATTTCTTCCACCGCAGAGAGAAAATTATCGCACGTTGGACCATTTCCCGAACCGTAAGTTTCCAATATAACTGCCTGAATTCCAGAATCTAAGAATAATTTAGGGAATGACTTAAGTGTAATGCCAGGAAAAAGCTTTAAAACGGCCACATTTGGATTCATAGCAGTATGAACTATAAAATCTTCGTTTGATTGTGTGAGCAGTCGTTCTTCAAAAATTCTGATGCGTACGCCTGCTTCGGCTAGAATAGGATAATTGCGTGAAACAAAGGCATCGAAATTCTCTGAGTTGAACTTGTACGTCCTATTCCCACGATACAGCTGATCCTCAAAATAGATACACACTTCAGGGATTAGCGATTGGCCGTTCTCGTTGCGCATGGCGGCAATGCTTAATGCCGTAATTAAGTTCTCCCGGGCATCAGTACGCGGCAATCCAATGGGTAGTTGACTTCCTGTGAAAATGACTGGTTTACCCAAGTTTTCGAGTAAGAAGCTAAGGGCCGATGCGCTGTAGGCCATGGTGTCAGACCCATGAAGAATAACGAACCCATCAAATTTCTTGTAGTATTTCTCTATTATGCCAGCCAGTTCAATCCAAACTTTAAGGGTAATGTTGGATGAATCGATTATTTCTTCCAGCTCGATTGCGTGAATCTCAATCCCTAATTCGAGAATCGATGGAATGGATTTAACCACGCGCTCTAAGCGGAAAGGTTTGAGTGTGCCTTTCTTCTCATCGCGAATCATACCGATGGTGCCGCCTGTGTATATAATGAGGACTTTGGGTTTGGACATGCTCAAAGATTGAAAAGCCTTTCGGCATTAGCCGTGGTGATTTTTGCAACTTCTTCCAACGAAATTTCTTTTACGTCTGATAGTTTATCGGCTACCAATTTGGTGTAGCCGCTTTCGTTGCGCTTTCCTCTATATGGTGTTGGTGCCAAGTATGGCGAATCTGTTTCGAGTAGAATCTTGTCCATTGGAATATCCTTTATCGCTTTATCTACACCACTATTTTTAAAGGTGAGCACTCCACCTAATCCAATATGAAGCCCAAGTTGGATGGTGCGTTTTGCCTGTTCTTCATTTCCTGTGAAGCAATGTAAAACTCCGCGCAAATTGCCGTCTTGTACTTTCTCTACTGAAGCAAAAATCTCATCAAATGAATCTCTACAATGGATGGCGATTGGCAACTTTAGCTCCTTGGCCCATTCCATTTGCTGCTCGAATGCTGCAATTTGCTCCTTAATAAAAGTCTTGTCCCAATAAAGGTCGATGCCAATTTCTCCAACGGCAATATATTTTCCTGTAGCGAGCTCGGTTTCAATGTGCTTCAACTCATCAGCAATCGTTTTATTCACAGAACAGGGATGAATTCCCATCATTGGAAAACAGCGCTCGGGATAGGCATTCACCACATTCCACATGCGTTGGGTTGTACCGCTATCGATGTTCGGAAGCAGCAAACGTTGCACGCCATTGTTCGCGGCACGAGCCATCACTTCCGCTAAATCTTCATCAAACTGCGTACTGTATATATGTGTGTGCGTATCTATCAGGTGCATGGCGGCAAATATAAGCTCAGTCCCCGCTGTATATTTGCCATTCATGCAGCGCATCCTTATTATTCGTTTTAGTTCCATTGGGGATATTGTGCTCACATCTCCTGTGGTGCGTGTGTTGCGCAAGAAATTCCCCGAGGCTGATATCCGTTTTGTAACCAAAAAGCAATATGCCGAGTTGGTGCAGCCTAATCCGAATTTGAACGGAGTGTTCCTATTGGATGAGAGCCTAAAAGAGCTTGCTTCGCAACTGAAAGCCTTTAAGCCAGATTTGGTAGTTGATTTGCACCATAACCTGCGCACGCGCATTCTGAAAACCCTTTTAGGTGGCAAATGGTTTGCCTTTAATAAACTGAACGTAGAGAAGTGGCTGAAGGTGAACCTGAAAGTGGACCGATTACCTCAAGTACATATCGTGGAGCGTTATCTCCAAACCCTCAAGCCTTTAGGGGCTGAGGGAGAGGGAAAAGGCCTCGATTTCTTTTTTCCAAAAGATTTTGTTTCTCCTACGGTTCCGAAAGGGTTTGGAGACGGATATGTTGCTTTGGTAATTGGAGCAAAGTTCAAGACTAAACAACTTCCCATTGTCAAGTTGGTGGAGTTGTGTAATGGGCTCAATCTGCCCATAATACTTGTTGGTGGAAAAGAAGATGTGGAGACTGCTGAAGAGCTTATGAAGCAATCAACCGCTCAAATTCTTAATGCTTGCGGAACACACTCTCTTGCTGAATCTGCATGGTTAGTAAAGCAATCCGAGGTTGTGGTTACGCACGATACAGGCATGATGCACATCGCGGCAGCATTCAATAAAAAGATTGTTTCGGTTTGGGGAAATACCATTCCTGAATTCGGGATGTACCCATTTTTGCCGCAATCAAGCCAATCTTACATTGCCGAAGTAAAGAACCTAGATTGCAGACCGTGCAGTAAGATTGGATATGATCTCTGTCCGAAAGGACATTTTAAGTGTATGAATGAGCAGAATAGCTCGGTAATTATAGAACAAACTAATCAACTTCTACCTCAATGAAAAAGCTACTCTTCTCCCACAGACCTTTTGCAACAGACCTCGGACTTCTAATTCTTCGTCTAGCGTCTGGCGGCATCATGGCCTACAGCCACGGCTGGGGCAAATTGCAGAAAATGCTTGGTGGCGATATGAGTTTTGCCGACCCAATTGGAGTAGGGGAAGAGGTATCGCTTGTGCTCACCGTATTTGCCGAATTCGTTTGTGGAATTCTGGTTGCGTTAGGTTTGTTTACACGCGCAGCACTTATTCCGCTCATCATTACAATGGGCGTGGCGGTATTCATCATTCATGCCGATGACCCTTTTGGAAAGCAGGAGTTTGGTCTGCTTTATCTCGTTCCTTACGTAACGCTTTTTCTTACTGGTCCGGGAAAATTATCGTTGGATAAGAAGTTGGGTTAAGCCCCGAACAAGGCTTTCAACTCGGTTGCTTCTTCTGGCTTCATTTTTCCTGCAAGAATAAGACTGAGTTGTTTTCTGCGCAATGCGCTATCATAGCGCGCTTTTTCTTCTGCGCTCTCTGGCGCCACTTGCGGCACGTGTATCGGGTTTCCGAGTTGGTCTACCGCTACAAATGTGTAAATGGCCTCGTTTACTTTAATCTGTTCGGAGGTGGAGCGGTCTTCTACAAATACATCAATAAAAATCTCCATGCTAGAATTGAAAGAGCGGGATACTTTGGATTTCAACGTTACGATATCTCCTAGTTTGATTGGTTTGGGAAACGTTACGCTATTGACCGAAGCGGTCACGCACACGCGTTTGCACAATCGGTGAGCCGAAATAGCTGCAATAACATCCATCCAATGCAAAAGCTTGCCGCCCATCAGATTACCCAGTGTATTTGTATCGTTGGGTAACACAATTTCTGTATTGATTGCAAGGGTAGATTCTGGTGTTCGCTTCTTCTCAGACATGCTTCAAATTTTGCGCAAAGATAAAGCCCCGCTGCTCAATTGAACAGCGAGGCTTTACACAGGATTGGAGAAGATTTTTAAAGCTTTGTTAGCTTTTGAACGAAACGCTCTTTGGTTTCTGTATCAGTCAGTTCAATAAAATAAATGCCTTGGCTTAGTGTAGATACATCCAAGTTAAAGTTGTCTCGGAAGCTGTTTTCGCTTCTAATCAATGAACCATCAATATTGAGAATATTCAAGTTATACTCGCCACCGTTATTCATATAAACGGTAACCACATCTGCCGCTGGATTTGGGAATAACAACATCTCAGGACCTGTTGATTCAGCTTCTACATCGCCAATATCTGTATACGTTTTGGTGTATACAGGTAAAGAAATCTGAGTTGGATGCTCTTCTGAGAAATGAACGCGCTGAATAGCAATTCTTGGAGAATACGTTTCGCCTTCGAAAATGTACGTTTGACCATCGCCCGGCTTTCTTCTAAAGAACTCATTAGGCATAATGGGAATGTTCGGATTTACCTGGTAGCGGTTGTAGTTACTACTGCTAATAAGAATCTTCATTTTGTGACCATCGCCAAACGTGTATGCGATTGGAAGTAGGTCAAACACATATTCATAAATCTCACCAATGTTGATGTTGGTGAATGGGATATCATCACCAACAAATGGAATAGTGTAATCTTTCCAAGGTTCTTCTTTTAACATTCTCACATAGTCACGCGCACGCGCATTTACACATCCTCCCTGAACAAAATATTCTCTGCCATCAGGATATACATCTACAATTCTTACAAAGAAATCGGTGTCTGTTGGACCATCGTTTAAACCGCCAATATTACTTTTTGCGTACAGTTTAACTCCCGGAAAACCAACAATGCAAAGTGAGTCTTTGATGGTCGCGCTTTCAAAGCTTATAACTCCCGGACGGTTCATGGTATGTTGCTCGTAACGAGGATCTTTCAAGTTAAACTGACCTTGAGAATCACGCTCTCCATCAGGAGTTTTAACAATCATATTTGCTCCACCAATCGTTCTAACCGGATCGTCTGGATCATGCACGTACATTTTAAATCCTTCGTCTGTTGTAGGAGCATTATTGTCAAGTGCACCGTTTTTGTGCATGTAAAACACTTCACGTTGTATGGCATCCCACTCGTGCTTTTCCGGAAGCGGGAAGGTGTCAGCAGGCAACCAGTAGTTACCTAAGTCCACATTCTGTGCTTCAGAATCATTGTTTGGCCCAACTACATACAAACGAACGTTTGCAATTTCGTTAGGGTCTGCAAAGTCACGGTAAGGAATTGGGTCAATGTTTTGAGCGCTTAGCCCAGGAATAACGTTGTCTAACGGAATGTCTGGCAAGTCAATAGGAATTGTTCCTCCTCCTAATGGCGAGTCATACACTAACTCAGCCTTTAATCCTGAAAGTGGTGCCGAACCAGTTAGTATTCCAATCAATTGGTCGTAAGGCAGTCGTACTTCTTCTACAGGAACACGTATGTCAATTGTGGCAGTGCCAAGACCGAAAAGGTCAATTTCTGTTATACGATAAAGATTGTCAGATGCAGGAAGAATGAACTTTGGTTCGCCAATAAACTCATCTGGATGATAGTTCAAATTGTAACGAAACCAACCAATAACCTCTGAGTTTAAAGCTTTATCAATAGGAATGTTCGTCTCACTGAAATCATCAAAGTTGATTCCCAAAAGGGCGTTTACATTTTCAGGATACGTTCTGTCTCCTGTAGTTGTGGACCCAATGGTTTGGTGAGCCCAAGGTCCGAGAACCAGTTTCTGTAACTCTCGGTTAGTCACTCCTGGACGGTTGAATTTATTATTGCTAAGGTGTCTTCTCATGTTGGCCCAGCTTTCCGTCTGAGAGTCGACAAAAATGTCCCACCAACCACAAAGGTGATAGCCCGGAACCTCCATGTTTCTGAAACGGTTGTACTGACCACCCAGCTGTCCTTCACCGAATTCATCGGTAACCGCACGGCTGATGTCTATTTCTGGTCGTCCGGATGCATTCGGGTAATATCCGCAAGTTGGAATTCCCGTTTCTGGATCGGGGTATTGAACAGAAGCAAAGTGGTCAATGGCCAAGTTGGCTGCATCAAACTTGTTTTGTTGGAAGGTCTTCTCCACTCCATTCACTGTAATGGTTTGTGGAAGGTTGTAATCGGCAGAACTATGAATGTTATTCTGCATGTCATTATCAATTGGAATAAGGTCATCATCCGTTCCAGAAAAAATCTGCCCTTTTAACCAGCCGGTTACCAAGCGGTCGCGCAATACGCCATTTGGGTATCCCACTCCTTTGTAAAAATCTGCTGGAGCAACAATTGGCATAATGCACTTTAGGCCCGGCTCATCCACATCAATCATGTGAGCAGCGGCAGCTTGGTACTGGTTATACCCCAAGGCGGATGCACCAAACATGGCGTATCTACCGGTATAAAGAAGGTCTGTTGTATCTGTAATCCCATCACCATCAAGGTCATAGTCACGCATTAGTCTATTCTTGATATATTCCTTAGTGTCATAACCATCCTCATGTCTGTTTCCATTCTTAGGGTCGTTAGGGTCGGTCCCGTCCAAAACGTGCTGGAAATTTGGGTGATAAACACCTTTGTCCCAACCATCGCTCGTAAGTGGTAGATAAACGCCTTCAGAAGCATAACGGCCGCGCTGATCTTGCTTCGCGAATGCATATCCCAATAAGTTCATGATTGGCGCTTCCGCTGCATCCTGATCGCCTTTATCGTAAGGCGTTCTGGTAAGCACCATCGGTAGCTTGTATGGGTTTGGGTTTGGTTGGCCATTTAGCGAATCATAAATCACGTACTGAGTTCCACGCGGAATCAATTCGAGGTCGTACTCGATAGGCTCATTTCCGAAAATTGCTTGTAGTTCAGATGGAAGATCAATACTAATCGGAACCAACAAGCAGTCGCGCATTACGGGTAGGTAAACATCTGTCATCAGCTTTACGCTATCTGACATAATGAACTCTTCCGAAAAAGGCGTACAGAATTCGAGAAGGTTGTCAATTTTACCGTTAAGAATCACATCCTGCGATTTTGCAGAGTTAAAAAGTGAACTGACGATAATGAATGAAAGGAGAACTCTTTTCATGATAATTTGGGTTTAGAGTTTTGTAATGTCAAATACAACTGCGCCATAAACCATGGCTCCGATTCGGGGCGCACCGTAGGCTTCTTGTCGTTCTAAGTTATAAACATTGGAGGCACCTACACGGAATGTAGAATACCATTTGGGTACTTCGTAGCTAAGCTGAAGGTCTAGGAATGAGTAGGAAGGAACTTTTCCAGTACCAAAAGTACTTTGCCACAAATAGGAGTCAACCCATTGGAAATTGGCAGAGAAACCGAGCCCTTTCCACACTTTTCTTCCTTTTACACCAACATTTATTTTGTGTTCTGGTGTGTTAAATCCTGGAATAATTGGGTCGTCAAGGTCATCGTCAATAAGCTTTGCCCAATTGTAGTTAACCGATGCAGAATATTTGTCGTTTAGGTAGTAAACCAAGCCGATGGTTGCCCCCATAGAACGTACTTGTTGTTCAGCATTTACAGGAATTTGATAACGCGTGTAAGACTCATTGCTCTCAGAATAAGAAAGCAGTTGGTCAACACCACTTTGCTCGCCAGCTGTAGCGCCAACCGGCTGCACTACTCTAATTTCGCCAATGAAATCTGTATACCAGTTGTAGTAATAGTTTACATCTATATAAAGCTTTTTGAATACAACGCCACGATACCCGAGCTCAATTGTTCTAACCTGCTCTGGTCGGATTTTTTTTGCTGAAAAGGTTTTTAATTCGCCAGATGCAGCATCGTATACGGAATCGGTCCAAACACCAACAGTTTGAACACTGTCTATATAATTATCGAAATCGTTCACAGATTCTAGTGTGTACAGGTTATCCCACCCGTTCAAGTTACCGGCAATGGTAAGTGGCCCTACATCTAGTTGGATAAATTGATTCTGCAACGTTGGAGTTCTAAATGCGCTCTGTCCGGAAACACGAAAAACATGACCTTTTAGGTTGTACAACAGTGATGCGCGCGGAGAAAACTGAACAGGAAAGTTCTTGTTTTTATCTACCCTGGCAGATGCCATAATCTTGAATTTATCATTGAAAAATCGCTTGGTTAATTGTAAAAACCCACCAACTTCCCAAAGCGAGAGGTCAACAAACTCGGCATTAAGATCGGCAGAGCCATTTGCTAATGTATCGCCAGCATTAATTAGTGTATCCGCAAAAATTGTCCCGAACGATTGTGGATCGTAGCGTCTGTAGCTCGCACCAACAAGTACATCTAGCCAAGGCCAGTCAAAATTATATTGGCCTTCAACGTGCTGAAGGTTAGATAAGTCTGTGAATTTTGAGCCTTTCTGCAGGTCAGAATTGTTAATGATTTCATTTCTGAGGGAATCGAATTTTGTAGAGCCAGCGGCAATCCAACCGTTTGCTTCTGCTTCTGCTAGTGCATGGTCACTTGCTATTTGTACTTCTTCATTTGTTGCATCATCATCAAAATCATCCGTCATTACTTGCAACGTATCGAAATAAGCTCCGAGGTATTCCCCAACGTAATCCGCAATTCCTTCTTTAGAGATGTTGATACCCGTAAAAACGATGTCGTAAGAATCACCGGCATCTTCAAAGGTAGAGTAGGCCTTAAGACTCCAATTTCGTCCTTTTACTTCTCCCTTAATTTGCTGAAAAAGAATGTTGTTAATGCTATATCTGTTTGATGCCTGATAAATCGCGGTTCCAAGACCAAATTTGTATGTTAATGATGCTTCAATACCGTGCTTAAACCGATAATAAAGACCCGCAGTGGCTTTTGCACTAAACGTGTTGTAATCTGCTAGGTCAGATTCTCTGTAACCTGGAGCTCTTACGTTTATCGTGCCTGGGTAAGCATTCGGAGAAACTAGACCCAACCAGTTGTTTAGTGCAATAAAGTCGTCTCGTTCTTCCTGGGTGTTTTCTGGGTCAGTTTGTGCCTGTTCTACAATTTCAGAAAGATTTATGTCTGTTTCAATATCTCCGTAGAGATTGGCAGCTACACTATCGGTTGGGTTGTCGTAATCTGGCTTATAGGTAGTGTCGTCTGCCTCCCAATCGTTCACTCGTCTATATTGGCCTGTTACTTTAAGCCCAAACCGTTTCTCTTTGCCAAATGTATCGGCATAACGAAACTGTGCATCTACATAATCTCGCGAACCTCCTTGAAGTTTGAATGAAAGCCCTGGGTAATCATAAGGGTCTTTGGTTTTCATGCTCACAACTCCTTGGAACGCATTTGGGCCATAAAGTGCTGATGCTGCTCCTGTAATTATTTCCACGCTTTCAAGATCTAAATCGTTGGCTCCAACCATGTTCCCAACTGGAAAATTCAATCCGGGAGCTTGGTTATCCATTCCGTCAACAAATTGTACTATGCGTACTGGTGCTGTAGTGTTAAACCCGCGCATATTAATAACCTGAAAACCAAGGCTTGATGTGGTTACATCCACACCTTGCAAAGTGCTCAGTCCTGAGTAAAAATCGCCAGAGGCAATCTCACTAATTTCTCGCGTATTCATTTTTTGAATGGAGGCTGATGACTCCAAAATTGTTTCAGAGACCCTTGAGCCAGAAACGACAACTTCTTGTCCTATCATGTTAACCGTTTCCATTTCTATGGTCAGGTTTGAAGCGGTTTTATCGACTAAAATTTCTCGGTCTTGATAACCTAGATAAGAAATGACCAAGGTTTTTGGTTCCGTTAAATCTAGCTCAATGGAAAACTTACCGTCCACATCAGTAGAGACCCCGTTTACTGTACCTTTAATAATTACAGAAGCTGAAATGAGTGTTTCGCTATTCTTTTTGTCTTTAATAACTCCAGAAATAACCTTGGTTTGCGCCACGGATAAGAAGGAAAACAGCAAAAAAAGAGAGAGAAGGGTAAAGACTTTTTGCATTTGGAGAGGTTGGTTAGCAATTGGTTAATGCATGACAAGATTACGAAGTTTTTCAAACTTGTCAATAAGGCGACATAAAAATTTCAACCACCGAATATTTATGGAAGATTTAGATTTGCACTTTATGTCGGTGTTTTTTATCCTTACTAAAGTGCTTCGGACGAACGGGAATACAGGTAACTCGTTAAGCTCCTGTCTAACCGACTACCTTTGCACAGCAATTGTTTTTCTATGAAAGAATTTCTTCAACGCGAGCTTATTGGTTTTGGTGATTATCACCTAAGCGTCTTTCAGATTGTAGTAATCGTATTGATTGCCTTACTAGCATGGAGCTTTTCGTGGTTGCTAAAGAAAGGCGTAGTCTATCGCAAAAACATAACAGAACTTGAGAAGGGAAGACGGTTATCCGTTGCAAAGTTGTTGCAGTACATTATTTGGGTTATTGCGGTGCTTATTGGTTTGGAATCGGCTGGAAT
>DMRV01000307.1 GCA_003456455.1 Flavobacteriales bacterium | reverse complement strand
CTGTTGATGGACACGTTACTGTTGGGTCTTCTGGGTCAACCTGATCTACCGTTCCTGAAGCGCTATCCGTACAACCATTTGCATCTGTAACAACAACATTATAAGTGCCAACTCCAAGTCCACTAATATTAGCTGTTGTTTGTCCACCTGGGCTCCAAACGTATCCGAACCCAGCAGTTCCGCCAGATATTGATGTGGAGACTGCTCCTTCCGTTCCTCCAGAGCAAATTACATCAGCATCAACGCTTGCAGTAATTGTTGGTTCAGGGAAAACAGTTGCAGTTGAAGTAGCCGTTGCTGTACATCCTGTAGCAGTAAAAATCACATTGTGTGTTACTGTAAATACTCCATCAGCAGCGTAAGTATGCGTTGGGTTTTCTTGTGTTGATGAGTTTCCATCACCAAAAGTCCAAGAATGAGACACCGTTGCGCCTGTAGCACCAGTGTTAGTGAAGGCAAATGAATTTACATCTAAACACTGGCTCTGATCATTGGTCGTGAAATCAGGACGAATTACAGTTATCGTTTCAGAAGACATCTGTGTTTGACCGCCACAAGCGTCAGCTGCCGTATAAGTATAGGTTGTAGTTGTTGTAGGCGAAACGGAAACATTTGCTCCTGCTGGCGCTCCATTATTCCAAGAGCCAGAATACGGAGCTATACTACCGCTAGTATTGGCATTAAGGTTTGCCGATTGCCCAAGACAAATGGTTGCTTCTCCAGAAGTGCTTAAAGCAAGTTCAATGTCATTATTTATGACGTTAATAGTTGCAAAGCCTGGCGCCAGACAATCGCATGTATGTATAAAGTAAGATTACTAAGTGTCATTCTTTTGATTTCTCTACAAGGAGTTGCCCAAGAGAATAAAGAAGCGGAAACAGACACTTCCAAGCGAAAGGTTGATGTTGTCTTCAGCATTGGAGGGGGAATTGTCCGTTACATGGGCGATGTACAGGATGCATCTAAAAAGGTTAATGTTAACCTAATGGGAAATCGACCTGCGCTTGACGTAAATGTTGGGCTTTCACTATCCCGCTCATTCACCCTAAACCTAAACGGTGTTTACGGAAAAATAAGCGGGAACGAGAACTCGTTTAAGCAACATAGAAACTTTGAATCTGAAATGGTTCTAGCGGGTGTAAATGTGGAATACAACTTTGCTGGTGCATGGAAAAAGCGCACGCCTGTTCTCAGTCCATTTATTACAGCTGGCGCATACTACGGCAACTACTTCAACATTAATACAGATGTTTTAAACGCAAACGGAGGAGAATACTTCTACTGGTCTGATGGAAAAATAAGAGAACTGGAAGAAAATGAGGTAAACAGAGACCTCAACCTCCCTCCTGTTTCACGCGATTATGAATATGAAACAGCTCTGGTAAACAAACCTGTTCATTCGTTTGCTGCAAGTGCTGGGTTTGGTCTAGACTTGCACATAAGCAGAGCCTTTTCATTTCGTTTAATGAGTCGTTATTTCTTCTCCGTAAGCGATAAAATTGATGGTCATTTTACGGGTGATGCTGAAGGCATGGGCGATGGTTTTTTCATCAACCAACTTTCTCTTGTTGTAAATACAATGGCGTTCAGCAAGAAAAGAAGAGAAGAAGAAACAGACTACAAATACCTCTTTGACCCTGCACAGCTTGTAGTTGTTGAGAATGAAGACACTGATGGTGATGGGGTAAAGGATGTGGTGGATTTATGTGCTGCAACTCCAGCTGCTGTAAAGGTAGATTTGAATGGATGTCCTATCGACTCTGATGTTGACGGAATTCCAGACTATCGGGATAAACAGAAAAACTCAGTTTTGGGAACTATCGTTGACCGAAATGGTGTTGCTGTTGANNTATAAAGTCTTAGCAGAGTTTTGGAAAGATACGCTTGGCGTAAACAGAATTAGATGGAAGAAAGAATATGTGACGGGAGAGCCGATACCAAACGAAGGTTATACGGTTAACATAAAAACTTTTAAGACGGGTTCAGAAAGACTCCTTAATCCATTGGTTGGAGGTATTCAAGAGCTTAGAAAAAAGGTAATAAATGACTCCCTTATCCTTTACACGCTTGGGGTTTATGATCATTTTGAAGAAGCTGAACTTCGAAGCCAAGAGTTGTACCAAATCGGAGAAAAACAGTCTTATGGCGTTCTTGAATCTCAGTCTGCTAGGGTTGCAGAAGAACTACACGAACTAATCAACAACCTTGACCCTGCTCTTAGGAATCAGGAATATGCGATAAGAAAAAATCTCGATGAGATTAAAGGAAGTAAAGCATACAAGAACGTGACTCTGGGATATAAGATAGGTAGACTAGAACGGCTGTTGGATAATGATGTACCGGAGTATCTTCTAGTGAAGGATTTCCTAAATGGAACATCTCCCTTTGTCTATGATTCAATCGTGAACAAAGGTTACAACGAAGTAAAAAGCAATTTGGACAATTATCCAATTGAATCTAAACCAGAGTATTTCGCTGTTGAACCTAATATGGAACAAGCTTTACAGGAAACGATTGAAGCATTTGCTCCTGACACCACGAGAATCAAATCGAAGGATTCAGCCCCATTAGCTACAGCTGAAGAGGATAAAACAGAGATTATAAGACCGAAGCCAGCTGCTAATCAAACAATTACAAAGACAAACACTTCTACCGACTCGAAAAGAGAAGATAGGATAGCTATGGCTCCAGTTAAACCTATATTCAAAGGTGGTGGCCTTGATGGTGACGGTTTTATAACAGCAACCGAAATTGAAAGAACCCTTGAAGACATTCTGGAGGGGCAATCAGAAGTTACTGTTTCACAGTTTAACGAAATGGTTCAGTATTACACATATTTCACTGCCAATGCCGACCCAATTGATTTTGGAGGGACCGAGGTAGTAATTGTTGATGGGGTTCTAACCATTTTAAAGAAAGAAGGAGAAGATATTCCGGAGGAATCGAGGAGAATTTTGGCAAAAAAATACAAAGAGGCGGATTTTAACTCCGATGGAGACTTGACGCCAGATGAAGTTCAAAAAATGATAAACATGTTCATGGAAGGAGACAAAACCTATTCTGCAGAACGTATTTATGAATTGATTGACCTGTACTTTGACTAAG
>DMRV01000118.1 GCA_003456455.1 Flavobacteriales bacterium | reverse complement strand
CTCATCTTCAAACATGGCTACAATTGGAATACTACCTCCACTTCGCATTGGAATTGGAGCTTTGCCAAAAGTCGTTTCCATTGCTTTATGCGCAGCCTGATATCCGGGAAAGTCAATTGGAGTTAAATAAGGTTGTCCTCCATGATGTGGAGTCACTTTCACTTTCACGGCATCTGGGGCAATACCCTCAATATGATTTACAAGAAGATTGGTAATCTTATCTGGGTCTTGTCCAGGAACCAATCGGCAAGAGATTTTGGCATAAGCTTGAGACGCAAGTACCGTCTTGGCACCTTGGCCTGTGTAGCCTCCCCATATTCCGTTTACATCTAATGTTGGACGAATAGTAGCTCGTTCCAATGTAGAATAACCTACTTCTCCTTGCGTGGCTTTCATGTCCAGTTCATCGCAGTATTCTTGCTCACTAAAAGGAGCTTTCGCCATTTGGGCACGCTCTTCAGCACTTACCTCAATTACGCCATCATAAAATCCTGGAATAGTCACTTTCTTACCTTCATCCAATAACGAAGCAATCATATCGCAAAGAATATTAATTGGATTGCCAACCGCACCACCGTATAATCCAGAATGGAGGTCTCGTTTCGGCCCTGTAACTTCNNGCAATCATACCTGTATCGGAAATAAGAACCAAATCAGCTTTCAGTCGCTCTTTGTTCTTTTTTACAAAGATCCCGAGGTTATCTGAACCAACTTCTTCCTCTCCTTCAATCATGAACTTAACGTTGCACGGAAGTCCATCGGTTTTCATCATCAGCTCCACAGCTTTCACGTGCATGTACATCTGACCTTTGTCATCGCAAGCACCACGAGCATAAATCTTTCCGTCTTTGATTACGGGCTCAAATGGTGGGGAAGTCCAAAGTTCAATCGGGTCGGCAGGCTGCACATCGTAATGTCCATATACCAACACGGTTGGCAGTTGCTCATCCACTATTTTCTCGCCATAAACAATTGGGTAGCCCGCTGTTGGGCAAATTTCAACTTTATCAATGCCAATTTCCTTCAGCCTGTTTGATAGCAACTCAGCAGCACGGTGTACGTCTTTGCTAAACGCTGGATCGGCACTTACTGATGGAACTTTTAGCAAGTCTATCAGTTCGTCAAGAAAACGGTCTTTGTTTAGTTCAATGTAATTGTCAACTGTAGTTAAATCCATCCTTCACTTTTTGATTTGCCCAAAATTAGTTTTTAATGAAAGCGAAACATCTGAAGCTGAAATGAGTTCAAAGAGGTTAATAGACGTGGCTATCTTAGCCAATCTTAGTTAATGACATTCCTAAACAGATACTATTTAGTGTTTGCCGCAATGCTTTTGAGCGTTACGGTGAAAGCACAGTTGGTGGTTGATGTTAACTATTCTCCGCAGCAATTGGTAGAGGATGTTTTAATTGGCCAAGGAGTACAGGTGAGCAATTTTCAATTTACCGGAGATGCGCAATCTCGAGGCTTTTTTGATGGCTCCAATTCCAATATCGGTCTTGAATCGGGCGTCATTCTTTCTACTGGTCGCGCGGCTGATGCCGTAGGGCCAAATTCCACGGTAGCTGGTTCGCTGGCTGAAGATGGTACTGATTTTTCGCGGCCTGGCGACCCTGAACTTTCCGGTATTTCCGGTTCCATTGCAGGAACTTTTGATGCTTCGGTTCTTGAATTTGACTTTATTCCTTCTTCCGATACCGTTCGATTTAAGTATGTATTTGCTTCTAACGAATATATGTTTTGGGTTGGAACCTCTAACATAAACGATGTGTTTGCCTTTTTTCTTAGTGGCCCAGGGTTAGTTGGGGAACAGAATGTTGCTTTGATTCCTGGTACTACAACGCCTATTTCAATGGTAAACGTTAATGCCAATACCAATTCTCAGTATTACACTGACAATGGCGATGAATCAGGCGAAGAAGGAGCGCCTAGCGTAAACTACAATGGATTTACAACGCCATTAACCGCCATAGCAGTTCTCATTCCTTGCGAAACGTACACCATTCGTTTGGCAATTGCCGATGGAGGCGATGGCACTTACGACAGTGCCGTTTTTTTAGAGGCAGGAAGCTTTACAAGTCCATCGATTAGTTTAAATGCAGAATCCAATTTTTCGACATCAACCAATGCCCAAGATTTGGTTGAAGGTTGCAGTACTATGGATTTGACTTTTGAGCGCTCCGAACCGTTTGATACGCCCCTAACAGTTGGATTAAGTTTTACGGGAACGGCAACTGTAGGAACAGATATTTCTAACATTCCAAACGCCATTACTTTTCCTGCCGGACAAGCTACAACCACCATCTCTTTTACTGTGCTTGAAGATGCCATATTGGAAGGAACCGAGAGTATGACCGTTACGCTCGACCAATTGAATCCATGTGCAACTAGTCCGGCTTCATCCGTCACTTTTACCATTCAGGATGCCATTCCAATGACCTTGCAGATTACCCCAGACGAGTCATTTGTCTGTCCTGCTGAACACCCGATAGATGTGGTTGTAACAGGAGGCTATCCTGTATATGATTATCAATGGAGTGGTTCGGCAGAAACGGACGGAAACATCCTTGTTAACCCTGTCACTTCCACCAATTATTCGGTTGTAGTTACAGATGCCTGCGGTTTTACAGCCACAGCTTCCAGTCTCGTATCAGTCAATTACCAACCATTACAAGTTTCGATTGCTGATGAAGTGGTTTGTAATGGTGATGATGCTGAGTTAGTAGCCAACGTATCGGGCGGTTTGGGTGGTGTTTCTTATCTGTGGGATGGTGGCAGCGGAACAGACACGTCCTACACCATCAGTCCACCAACCACTATAGCCGTTTTACTTCAGGTAACGGATAGTTGTGGCATATCCGAATCTACCACCGCAACGGTTAATGTAGATGAGTTAGCGGCTTCATTCACTCATAAACTAATCAAAAACAGCACGATTCAGTTTACCAATACAACCATTGGAGCAACGGATTTCAGTTGGGATTTTGGCGATGGGCTAACCAGCACCCGCGAATCGCCTGTACACGAATATGAAGTAGAAGGCGATTACATTGTTTCTCTCACGGTGGTTAATAACAATGGATGCGAAGCAACAGTACAAGACACTGTAACGGTTTACCCTCCGCTTCGTGTGTATGTTCCTAACGCCTTCTCTCCAAACGGAGATGGAATCAATGATGTTTTTGGAATGGAAGGAGAGGGCTACCTTTATTATGACCTTGAAATTTTTGACCGATGGGGTAACAAAATGCGATTCGGTAGATTTAGAGACAACACCGCGTGGGATGGAAAATATAAAGGAACGTTGGTGCCAAGCGGTGCCTATATCTATAAAATCTGGGTTGAGCCGCCTGTGGGGATTGAAGTGAGGGAGACGGGAGTTTTGCACGTGCTGTCTGGCGAATGAAATCTGCTTATGCTCAGAAAACAGCTTATTTTCCTGTTTGCTATTCTCACCATGCCATTGGGTTCAAAAGGCGACCACCTTGTGGGTGGAGAAATCTACTACGAATGTTTGGGTAACGATGATTACCTAATTACCCTAAAAGTTTACCGCGATTGTTTCAGTTCTGGTGCTCCATTCGATAGTCCAGCAAGTATTGCTATTCACGATGCAAATGGTGGTTTGGTAACTGCCCTAAATGCTTTTCATAATGGAGGCCAGCAAATACCTGTAACTATTAATAACCCCTGTTTGCAAGCACCGCCCAATGTCTGTGTAGAAGAAGC
>DMRV01000459.1:858-5143 GCA_003456455.1 Flavobacteriales bacterium | reverse complement strand
TTCATTACTGGAGACTACAAATACCACCAGTTTTTTGATGCCGAAAACCGCATAATCATTGCCGATATAGGCCATTACGAAAGCGAACAGTTTACGATTGATTTATTAGCTGAAAAACTAGCCCATAAATTTCCTATTTTTGTGCCCCGTTTGACAAGGGTAAAAACGAACCCGATCAATTATCTATAAAACATGGCGACTAAAAAAGCTACAACAGGTTCAGATTTCACAGTTGAGGAAAAGCTGAAAGCACTTTACAATCTTCAGACAATTGATTCTGAAATTGACCGAATTAGAACTATCCGAGGTGAACTTCCTTTGGAGGTTCAAGATTTGGAGGATGATATTGCTGGTCTTGAAACTAGATTGCAAAACCTTACAGATGAGGTGAATGCATTTGAAGATGCAATTGTTGATCGTAAGAACATGATTACGGATGCTCTTGCGGCCATCAAGAAATATGAAGCCCAGCAAGGAAAAGTTAGAAATAACCGTGAGTTTGACTCAATAAACAAAGAGATTGAATACCAAAACTTGGAAATTCAACTTTGTGAAAAGAAAATGAATGCGTTTAAGGCAAACATCGAGTCGAAAAACGAATTGATTGAAGTTGCTAAAACAAACCTAGACGAGCGTCAAAAAGACCTTGAAGCCAAAAAAGCTGAGTTAGATTCAATTATTGCCGAAACTGAAAAGGACGAAGTAAAATTGACCAAGCAATCAAAAGCTGCTGAGAAAGTTATCGAAGACAGGTTGATTACTGCTTACAAAAGAATTCGTGAGAATTCATTAAATGGCTTGGCAGTTGTAAAAGTTGAGAGAATGGCTTGTGGCGGATGTTTCAATAAAATTCCACCTCAAAGAATCTTGGACATCAGCCTTAGAAAGAAAATTATTGTTTGTGAGCACTGTGGACGTGTTCTCGTTGATCCTGAAATTGACGGAAAAGAAGAAGCATAATACAATTAAGGCTTGAATATTGAAGGGGATTCAGTTTGAATCCCCTTTTTTTGTACAATATTTTGAGACAAACACTTTGCATAATCCTTGTTTTCACGTTTTCCAACGCTGGATTCACACAAAACTTTACCACAAGTGAGGATTACGACAATGCCTATTCCCTACTACTTGACCTCAAGTTTAGTAAGTCTGGAGAGTTAATTCGGAACCTAAAATATTCGGAACCTCAGAATCTCGCTCCTTTATACCTAGAAGACCTCTCAGACTTCCTTTACATAGTGGTTACGGAAGACCAAGAGGAGTTCGAAGCCCGAAAGGAACTGCGTTCTCAGCGACTGAAAGCACTGAATCGTCTGCCAGATTCATCACCCTATAAACTACTAGCCGAAGGTGAAATCCATTTGCACTGGGCTTTTTCCATGATGCGTTTTGGAGAATATTTTAATGGGGCGATGGCTATCAATAAAGCATTCAAAGCGCTGGAGAAGAACATCGAAATATATCCTGATTTTTTACCCACCTATAAAAGCATGGGATTATTACATACGCTTATAGGTACGGTTCCAGACAATTACCGCTGGGCCACCAATCTGATGGGCGTTGACGGTACAATTGAACTAGGAATTGGTGAGATGGAAATGGTAATTGCACAAGCTGAAGACAAGCCCGAATTTAAAAATCTGCGAAAGGAAACACTTTTTCTTCTCAGCTTTCTTCACATCAACTTGCTAAATGACAGCAAAGCACTGAAACGTTATCAGAAGGAAGTAGAAAAGGAAAACGGACCCTTGATGGATTTCGCAAAAGCTAGTTTGTACAAAGAAAATGGGCAGGCCAATAAGGCAATTGACGTGTTATTGGCTTCTTCAGATTCGAGAAATGCTTTCCCTTATCTCAACTATCTATTAGGTGAATTGAAACTGGCCAAAATGGACCAAGATGCGAGTTCTTACCTCATCACTTATACCCAATCTTTTAAAGGACAGAGTTACATAAAATCGGCACGGCAGAAAATTGCTTGGTATTCGCTTCTATCCAATGGAGATGAAAAAATGTACAGCAGTCTTATTTCCAAAGTTGATAACGCAGGAAGCACCATGCTCGATGAAGACAAATCAGCACAAAAGGAGTTTGATTCTGGTGAGATACCAAACCGTGTTTTACTGAAAGCGAGACTACAATTTGATGGTGGATTTTATCAAGAAGCGTTGAAATCACTTATCACATCCAAAACAAGCGACCTTACTACCTCAGATGAACGACTAGAATTCACCTATCGTTTGGGAAGAATTCATCATGAACTAGATAACCGTAACGAGGCCATTTCCTACTATGACATGACGATTAAAAATGGTGCTGAAAGCAAACGTTATTTTGCAGCAAATTCATCATTAATGCTTGGTTTGATACATGAGAATTCAGGCAATAAGAAAGAGGCATTGAAGGCTTTTGAGTCCTGCTCTGAATTCAACAACTCAGAATACCGAAACAGTATCAATCAGAAAGCTAAAGCTGGAATCCTTCGCCTGAATAATTAGAACCTGAAGCCAACAGTTGTGATTACACTGTGCTGCATGGTTACTGTCTCAGCAATCGCAGCATTGTACAATTCGTAGGAATTCACAAGTCTGTGAAGATTGTAGCTCAAATCCACAAAAAAGTGCTTGAATCGAAAACCTCCGCCAAGAGAATAGCGCGTATTATCGAAATTGTACTCTCCTGAGTACGGGTCTCCGTTAATCGCAAATCCTCCTCTAACGCTAAACGATTTGATTCTCCATTCTGTGCCAACACGGATATTACCAGCCCAATGTAACTGACTCTTAACATCAGCATTTTCTGAATTGAAAGAGTAATTGCGCGAATTGAGTTGCGCCAATGAATAATTCACGTATTCATAATCCGCGGATATTAAACCAATCTTCCCCACTACAAATGCCAAGCTTCCGATGGCACGAAAAGGCGTTTGCAAACGGTAATCGAACGCACCATTCGCTGTGGCAAGAGTGTATTGTCCGGCAAGTTCCAAATCTGATGTAACCGAAGAAGTAAATTCTTCTTCAATTTCAAACCAAGTTGGAGAGTGAATAGCGCCTCCTAAACGCAACCACTTAACCGGACGATAAATCATCCCAAACTTGATATTCACTCCATTTCCTGTAGCCCTTAAGAAATCGGTTTTAGAGAATGAACGAAAACTAGAAATTGTATCCTGCGTATCGCTCTCCGAATAGGCGCGCTCCACTTCGTAGCTCAAACGAGGAATTCCAATTGTCGTGCCTATGTACAATGAGTTGCCAAAGTTCCCACCGAAAGTAAGAGCAATTTCACCCATAGAACCTTTGGTTGTTTCCCTCACTTGCTGTGTTTGTCCATAAGACGGGGCAAAGTTTCGCATGTACGAATTAACCGAACCTGGCATGGTGTCTATCAGAAAGGTTCCCCAACCCAAATAGGCATTTGAAAACTCAGCGCTTGGGACCAATTCTGAAGGAATATCAGCATAAAAAATCCCGTCATTGTTGAGCTGATTAACCCAACCGTCCACGATAGAACTGCTTTGGCTCACACCAACTACAGAAGTTCTTCGCTGGAAGTTTGCTGTTCGGTTATATGAAACACCCAAGTGAAAGGCTTTCCATGCCCATTGCTTATCCTGCCCTTTTTTCCGTTTGAAACGCGCAACAAAACCAGCATTGCCAATATTGGCGTTCATCTTTAAATCTGAAGATTCAACCCCTAAATAAGAGGCATCTGTTCCTACAGACAAAATGCCTAACGTAGCAGAACCAGTGCTTCTAGTAAAAACTCCAATCCCAGCAGGGTTCACACTCATAGAAGACATATCTCCTCCGAGTGCACCAAAAGCTCCACCCATAGCTGAAAACCGAGCTGTTCCCGTAATATCAAGCTGTGAGTAACGCAGGGCATCGAATTGATTCTGCCCAAGCGCACTGGAAATTGCAAAAATTGCAATCCCTAAACCTGATATAAGTAGCTTAAACCTATACATCTATACTTTCTTTTACGGTCGTCCGCCTCTAGATGGAGAACTTGAACCTCTGCTTGGGCTTGACGAGCCTCTACTTCCACCAAACGAACCAGAAGAACGCGATGGCGAGGGAGTAATAAAAGTTCTGTTAGAGCTACCTCTACTCGGAGAAGGAGCTACGCTTCTTGATGGTTGCGTACTTCGAGAAGGTTGTGTGCTTCGCGATGGCTGCTGATAGTTTCTAGATGGCACAGCATTCCTAGAAGGAGTCGCATTCCTTGAAGGGGTTGCGTTCCTTGAAGGCTGATTATTTGACGGTCTCGAATATTGGTT
>DMRV01000459.1:0-832 GCA_003456455.1 Flavobacteriales bacterium | reverse complement strand
GTTGTAGATCGCGATACATGTTTCCGCGTTGGTCCGTTGCAGATCTGCTTGGCTGTGTAGCCTGTTGTCTGTTAGAATAACGTGTAGCATCATTTCCGCGTTCATATGTGTTAGCGCGATTCACCGAACTAGAATTGGTTCTAGGCTGTATTGTGGTTGCTTGGTATCGGGTTCTATCAACATTTGGAGAAGCACTTCGCTGAGTTGTGCTTGCAGCGCGCTCAGATGTACCGCGTTGGTAAGCACTTTGGCGAGTAGGCGTTGTAGCCGCTCTTGTTGATTCCTTAACAGCATTGCCTCTGGCTCTATCGACAGAAACTGCTCCATTAACTGAAGGAGTAGCAGTTTGTCTAGTAGATACTCCTGTTAAGGCAGTTGACCTAACTTGACTTCTCTCAACATTTCCTTTTACTGGACGGGCATCTGCAGTTTGGAGAACGTTTGCTCTATTAGCATGCATAACCTTTCCTTGTTTCGCTGCTTCGTTATAAGTTGCAGCAAATGATGTGTTTCTAACACCTGAACCAATAGAGTTTCCAGCATTTCCGCTTGACCCCCGATGTCCGTAGTAAATTCCACTATTATTATCAAACGTGTTGAAGTAACCTCCCGAAGCTAAACCATCGTTGAAACCGTTCCAATAGCCTTGGTTAAAGCCATTCCAGTATCCACCTCCCCAGCCTCCACCAAAACCACCACCGAAGCAAGCTGGAGTTCCGAAGCCGCCATTCCAGCCCCATCCGTTATTCCAACCGAAACCACCGCCATTCCAGCCATTGTTCCAGCCAAAGCCCCCTCCGTTCCAACCATTATTCCAGCCAAAACCTCCGTT
>DMRV01000319.1 GCA_003456455.1 Flavobacteriales bacterium | reverse complement strand
GGACAACGGAAAGTTGGTTTCCATGTCATGGACAAGAATATTACGCTCGCAAAACATTACGAGCTGTATGATGACCTTATAGATATGTTATCGGTAGAACGCCAATATATAAAGGCGTTTAAAGGAACGGATAAGGCGTTTTACGATATCGTTAATCAGATAAAGAACTACTCGGAGTGTAGAGATGCCGCCAATTTGGCTAAGCAATACTTTGAAGAAATAACCATGCGGTATGGCTTTAAAGGTCTTAGTCGTATGCCTGCCGACCCTAAGCAGATTGAATTCTTAAAAGAAAGGATAGATCGCCTTCATGATGAGTTTGAAAAGACTAGTTCCGCAACAGTGGGTTACTATTATTACTTCTTATTGGTTGAGTTCAATCAGGTGCAAAATAACCTGGTTGAAGCTTCTGATGCTTTATCCAAGCTTGCTCAAATGCTGGAGAATAACCCGGCTATTAAAAGAAAAGTGCGTCAGGCAAGTGTTCACCTAAACCTAGGTGCAAACGATTTATGGCTGCATCGTTTTGAAGAATCGCGTAAACAGTTTGATACTAGTTTGACCTATATAAGGGAGAACACGAGGAACCACGGGGTGATTACTGAGCTTTTATTTTACTCCTTATTCTATGCTGGAAACCTAGATGAGGCGGAAACCAAGTTTGAAGCGTTGGTTGATAGTAAACATGTAGACCAGAGCGATTTTCGAAAGGCAATTAGAAGTTACTTACTGGCTTGCGTGTCGTTTGCCAAAGGAGAGTTTCGGAAGGTGAACTTGCGACTTGCGAGTAGTCATCATATAGGAAAAGACAAGGAGGGTTGGAATATTGGGTCAAGGGTGCTCAGTATAATGCTGGCAATTGAGCGTGAGAAGTTTGACCTTGCTGATACGCTAATTGTAAACCTTAGACAGTTTATACGGGAAGGAGTTGAGGATACAGATTTGAGGTTTAGAGACACACTCATTCTATCTATACTATTAGAGCTACGTAAAAAGAGCTACGACTTTCCTGAGGTATTTGAACTAAAGGAAGATGTGATTTCCAAACTAGCCGAGGACAATTACGAAACAGGGTGGATACTTCAGACGCCTGAAATGATATGCTTCCATACTTGGTTTATTGATAAAGTGAACGAACGCTCTTATCAACCCAACTATTCTAAGGAGTATATCTATGCTCCTTCTCTCGCTGCTAAGTAGCCTTTAGGTCAAAGCCCAATTGACTCAGTTTACACTATTGCGGTTGTAACGGCTATTCATCCCCACATTTCGGGTGTTTCATCGACTCATTTACCTATTCGTAGAAAGGTTACAGTCGTTTATCCATTTTTTTACTGTTATTAACAATCATATTTTGGATGGTCTGTATCCGTTATTGATAAAGGGTTATGTGTGTTTTGTGTGTTTTGTGAATGTTCGGTTTGGTTTTAAGTCTTTACGCCCATGGCAAAAAGACACTGCACCTTTGGGTCAACAAATCGGAATAACCATAACAAAAACGAAAACAAACATTCACCCCGCCAATCGGCCTGACCACCGAGAAGCACTAAAACCTAAAAATTATGAGCGTTCTTAACAACTTTAAAAAGCTAAAAGCAGAAGGAAAGAAATTAGTTGTCGTTACTTCTTACGACTACTGGAGTGCAAAAATCCTTAACGAAACAGACGTAAACGGAATTTTAATTGGTGACTGCTCGTCTATGGTAATGCATGGACACGAAGACACGTTGAACTCTGATGTTGAGACGATTGCAATGCACACGAGAGCTGTAAGAAAAGGCGCAAAAGACAAATTCCTTATCGCAGCAATGCCTTTCATGAGTAACAGAAAGGGAATGAAGGAAACAATGGATAACGTTGAGACCTTGATTAAAGCCGGAGCAAACGCTCTTAAAATAGAAGGTGTTGATGGAAACGAAGAGCTTTACGCACACCTTTCTCAGTCTGGTATCCCTACAATAGGACACATTGGCCTTACACCTTCTCATCACAATGCAATTGGTGGATTTAAAGCTCAAGGTAAAACACTAGAAAGCGAGATTAGCATCATCGAAGAAGCGAAAAAGCTAGATGAACTTGGATGTATCGCAATTGTTTTGGAAGCAGTTCCTCAGCATGTTGGTGCAGCAGTAAGAGATGCAGTTTCTATTCCAGTAGTTGGTGTTGGAGCAGGATTGGATGTAGACGGACAAGCACTTGTTCTTCAAGACATGCTCGGATTCTCTACAGACTTCAAGCCTAAGTTCGTAAGAACGTACATGTACGGAGCTGACCTTATTAAAGATGCTGTTAATCAGTTTGCTGCAGATGTTCATGCAGAAGCGTTCCCATCAGCTAAAGAAACATACGCACCAGCTAAGCAGCAATTGCTTAAAGTAGCGTAATCATAGTCATCAACCCTAAAAAACCTAAGCTATGAAAACGTCATACTTGAAAGTTGTAAAAAGTCTCTCTCCAGAGATAGCGCATCCAAACTTCAATTCCTTCATGGACAATTTAAACCAACAGGAAATGGAGTGGTACGCCACCTTCAGAAGCCATGTAACCGACAAAATCGAAACATATGATTTTGATGAGTTGACAGAAGAAGGAGTAAGAAGCCTTCTACCAGTGACAACATTAGCAGCAATGGCCATTATGAAAGCTGGTTTTGGATGGGGAGATGCTCAATTAATAAACGAATGCAAGAACGATTTACGAGTTCGTCATGCACTAGGAATCAACGATTCATCTGAAATTCCAACTGCAAGTATGATGAACAAGTTTAGAGACTTGCTAGACAAATTCGATCAGACTACTGGAATCGACCTTATGGCACAACTCATCGAAAAGGTGACTGCTGAAAAAGGACCAGTTATGAAACTCGGAGGAGGAAGAATAATGCTTTGGGCTATGCGAGTGGCCTAACAGGAAAAGAGACTCGCACCTACAAACCTGGAACTGGAACTTCCTTACAAGGGCATCAACGAAAGTTGATGCCCTTTGTTTTTTTTGAGTAATTAGAAAACGTATATCTCGCGTTCGGCAGTTCGCTTAAAAGACAGTAGTTTTGCAGCCTCTAAGAATGAACCGAAATGAGTTCGGTTTCAAACTAAAAAGAAGAGAATGACATCAGAAAAAGAGCGTTTGGGTTACGCGTTGGGGCTAAACATAGCCAAGAACCTACAAGAAACTGGTTTTGAAGAATTCGACTACAGCGCATTCAGCTCTGCACTGGAAGATCACTACGCTAAGAGCGAATTGAAACTTTCTGTGGATGAAGTGAACGAAACCTTGAAAAATGCGATGGCAAAAATTCAGGCAGAAAAGCACGGGCCAGTAATGGAAGAAGGCGTGAAATTCTTAGAAGAAAACGCCAAGCGTGATGAGGTAACCGTTACTGCAAGTGGATTGCAGTACCGGGTAATGACTTCGGGTTCTGGAAAATCTCCAGCGCCAACTGACCAAGTGACTACGCATTATCACGGAAAACTGCTTGATGGAACTGTTTTCGATAGTTCTGTAGAGAGAGATTCTCCTGCAACTTTTCCCGTAAACGGTGTAATTCAAGGATGGCAAGAAGCATTGCCAATGATGAAAGAAGGTGATAAATGGGAGCTTTTTATTCCTTTCAACCTTGCCTATGGCGAAAATGGAGCAGGAGGGAGCATTCCTCCGTTTGCAACCCTTATTTTTGAAGTAGAACTAATTACTGTAAACTAATGAAGAAGATTGTTTTTATCGCAATGGCCGCTGTAACACTAGCTGCTTGCAATACCACTACTAACAAGGATGTTTCCTTGAACAGCTTTGCAGACTCTGCGAGTTATGCCGTTGGAACTTCCATTGGCTTGAACCTTGCCGGAGATTTTAAATCGCAGGGGGTTGATACCTCGTTCAAAACAGATTTAGTTGTTGCAGGCCTTTCTGCTGCGCTTTCTGGCGATTCAGCTAGTGCAAAATTGTCGCAGGAAGAAGCGCAAGAAATTGTTGGTCGTTTTTTCGATGAGATGAACACAAAGAAAGCAAGTAAGAACGTAGCTATCGGACAGGCTTTCCTACAAGAGAATGGAAGCAAACCGGGTGTGGTTACAACCGCAAGCGGATTGCAATACATCGTTCTTAAAGAAGGCGAAGGAGCTTCTCCTTCTCCAGCTGATCAAGTTCGTGTTCATTACACAGGTAAATTGCTTGATGGAACTGTTTTCGATAGTTCAATTGAGAGAAATGAGCCTGTTGTGTTTTACGTAAGAAGCGTAATTCCAGGATGGACAGAAGCATTGCAATTGATGAAGGAGGGAGCTGAGTACAAACTTTTTATCCCTGGGAACTTGGCCTACGGTGAACAAGGAAACCCAAGAGGTGGAATTGGCCCGAATTCGGTTCTAACGTTTGACGTTAAACTAATCGATGTGATTACTGAGGAGTAAGACCTCGTTTCAATACCATATTTTCAATGAGTAAGGCCCTATTTAGGGCCTTACTCGTATAACGGAGGTGGAAGAAACCGCTGGGTGCCAGTTTCTGAGCCACGCTATTTTCAAAGGCCGTTATCATTCCTGCATGGAAAAAGAAGAATGATTTGTCATTAAATACATCGGTAGATACAGGAGTATTGGAATCTATTTCTACGTTGAGTTTTATAGCTGCATTCTCTAACATCAGCTTTTTCATTCCAGAAATACTTTTCAATCTTGACTGAATATCAGCTTTGATTTTTCCTTCAATCTTGCATTTGTATTCTAATGGAAGAAGGGGGATTAACCGCGAAACGTGATAGAGGATTAACTCCGTTGTTGGGTAGTTTGGAGCAGAGTAGAAGGGAAGTGAGTTGTGCTCGTCATTCATGATGGCTTCTGTGATGAATTTGAGCGTATCATGATCGTATTCGTTCAAATCATCTTTGAAATGGAGTAAGATGACTCGCATCAAGTTACTCAGCACACAGATGTCAAACTCGATGTACATCTTCTCCCCAAAAAAAGTTGAATAGCATTTCAGGTCGCGGTATTTCTCAAACGGATTAAACGCTCGTTTGTAAGCTAGATTAGCATGCTTTTTCAATTTCTCGCGAAGCAATGAAACACGCTCTTTTGAAGCATTCTCCGTAAGAAAGACCAAAGCCGTATCATCTACATCATCCGGAATTTGAAAATGCTTGAAACGGTGCATGAATGCTCCGTTTGGGAAATGACGACTCGGTTTCGTTTGCCAAAAGTTGTAGGTATCTAAACTGTCTTTGTTTTGAAACAGGTGATAGCTGGTTTTGGCTTCCGCAACGATGTCGTTGACCAGAGCCCGTTCAGTTTCTGTGATTCGTACATCCAAGCCTTGTAGCATTTGAACTACTGAAGCGGTAAAAAACAGATTGTCGTCTTCCCTTTTATAAGGTAGAAAAGGATGGTAACGCTGTGACGGAAAAACTCCTTTGGGATAAACACAGTCACCCTTGGATTGAAGATTTTTTAACTCCAAAAGCAATTCTTCTGCTGAAGAGAAACTGTTCTGTTTATCCGATTGCAACATCGGATGCAAGGTAAGACGTATTGGCTACTTGATGTACCTGAAATCGTGTCCGCTCTTCAATTGCAAAAGCATCTCGTAAATCAGCTTAATCACGTTGTCAACATCATCTTTATGAACCGATTCAACGGTAGTGTGCATGTATTTGAGTGGAAGTGAAATAAGTGCAGAAGCAACACCTTCTCCTGAGTAAGCAAACGCATCCGTATCGGTTCCGGTAGCACGTGAAGCCGCAGCTCGCTGGAAAGGAACTTTCTTCTTTTCTGCCGTATTTACAATCATATCCAACAGATTGTTCTGAACCGCTGGACCGTATGTGAGAACAGGACCTTTTCCTGCTGTCAAATCGCCCTGCGTTTTCTTCTCATACATCGGAGTTTGCGTGTCATGACACACATCGGTAATAATGGCAACATCAGGCTTTATGCGTCTCGAAATCATCTCTGCTCCGCGAAGACCAATTTCTTCTTGAACCGCATTTACGATATACAGGCCGAAAGGAAGTTTTTTCTTCTTCTCTTTTAGTAATCTCGCTACTTCGGCAATCATAAAACCACCTATTCGGTTATCCAAAGCTCGACCCACCACATAGCGGTCATTTAGCATTATCATTTCATCTTCGAATGTGATTACCGAACCTACATGAATTCCTTTTTCTAGCACCTCTGTATCGCTATTGCAACCAGTGTCAATAAAAAGGTTTTTGAGACTCGGAGCTTCTTCCTTAGCTCCATCACGAACATGGATTGCTGGCCATCCAAAAACACCTTTCACAATACCTTTCTTAGTGTGGATGTTTACCCGCATCGAAGGAGCAATCTGATGGTCAGAACCACCATTTCTACGAACGTAAATCAGTCCTTCTTTAGAGATGTAGTTAACAAACCAAGCGATTTCATCCGCGTGAGCTTCAATTACAACCTTGTATTTAGCTTCAGGATTGATGATAGCAACGGCAGTTCCGTATACATCTGTGTAATACTCATCAGTATATGGTTTGATATAGTCTAACCACAACTGCTGGCCTGAAGACTCAAAACCCGTAGGTGATGCATTATTCAAATAGGTTTTGAGGAAATCAAGGCTTTCGCTACGCAT
>DMRV01000356.1:12481-13043 GCA_003456455.1 Flavobacteriales bacterium | reverse complement strand
CCTTCTTGAGAATACCCGTGCTGGAGGAAGTTGTATCAATCATAATGCTGTGCATTTCTTCAATACGAACTTGCCCTTTGGCGGTTCAAACAATAGCGGAATTGGGAAAGGCCACGGAAAGGATGGTTTCCTTGCATTCTCAAACGCACGCGGTGTATTCAGACAGCATATTCCTAATGCGTTAGAACTGTTATTACCTCCTTACACAAACTTTTCACAGAAGCTAATTGACTTAACAATTAAGTACTTCTAGGTTGGACGAGTTGAAGTCCTATGAAAATAGATAAATCAAAAAAGGCAGGTCATTTGACCTGCCTTTTTTGATTCGTGACCCCGGAGAGGTTCGAACATACATTTTCACCTGTTCTCAACTACACCTATATTTAAGTTCAATTGAGTTGCAGAGGCTTAAAGGGTATGTCGAAAATATGGTAAATAACACCAATAAAAAGCAATATATTTGACCACCAATTTGACCACCAATGCAAAATAAGATTGTTGTAAACTTCCAGCTTCGCAATTCCAGGACACAGAAAGAAACACCTATTGAAGCTCACATAAG
>DMRV01000356.1:0-12428 GCA_003456455.1 Flavobacteriales bacterium | reverse complement strand
AAGAAGTCGACAAAATCAGGGCGAGAATATTTCAAACCTGGTTCTCCTAAAGCCCTTATCAAACACAAGAAACTTAGGGAGATTGAAACCGCTGCAAGAGACGTGTTCGATCTTTTCTTGCTGAACGAAAAACTTGCACCCGATCCTGAAACATTGGAGCGACTTCTGAACGTTGAACTCAAACGAGTTGAACCTCAAAAAAAACTGACCTTCTTTGAGTTCTTCGAGCAGTGTCTGGAACGAAGGGAAAAAGATATGCTGAACAATGGCTCACGAACCACAGGCAACACCACACTTACCAAGTACAAGCAAACCAGACGAGTATTGAGGGAGTTTGAAGTGTTCGATGGGAAGAGAATTACATTCAATAGTATAGATATTGACTTCTACCATCGTTGGCTTGATTGGATGTTGGACGATTTAGAGTACAAGCCCTCCAATGTGAACAAGCATATAGGAAATCTCAAAAAAGTACTGAATGATGCACTGGAAGTTGGTATCACCGATAATACCACACACACAAAGAAGCAATTCAGAAAAATCAGTGAGGAACCAGCGTTTGCTATCGCACTCAGTAATGAAGAAATAGATGAGGTATTCCAACTTGACCTTTCCCACTCACCAAGATTAGAAAGAGTCAGAGATTGTTTCGTTATAGAGTGCTGTACTGGTCTTCGGTATGGTGATGTATCTGAGCTTAACCATAAACATATTATCAGGAAAAGAGAGAAAACATACATACAGATTCGCACACAGAAAACTGCAAAACCTGTAACTCTTCCAGTTATTGATGAACGCTTGAAGTATCTACTTGACAAATACCGTGACTCTGATAGAGGATTTCCGAAGCCATATACTAATCAAGAAATGAACCGAGAACTCAAGAAAATCGGTCAGAGGTGTGAACAGTTACAAAAAGTGGAATATTACACGGAACAGAAAGGAAGGCAGAGAATAGATATGGAGAAGATGAGATGGGAACTACTTACCACTCATACAGGACGCAGATCGTTCGCAACTATACTTTACAATAAAGGACTACCGCCTCAGTATATAATGCTCCTCACAGCCCACACGACAGAAGCATCCTTCTTCAAATATGTGCGTATTACCCCTACTGATTTTGTAGAGGCTTTTGAAAAAGTGATGATGAGATAATATCATGACAATTGTATGGCAACCACCCATTGTTAGGTTGAAATAGTCACCTTTCAACAGTTATCAACACCGCACTATATCTTCTTGTATTTATCTATCTTCGTTTTTGTCATTTAAAAGACATTTAACTAAAATCATAAAAGGATGAATAAACTTGACATTAAGGGAAGAGTATTGATGACACCAAGAATGCTGAGTGCAGCAATGGGGGTGTGTAGACAGACATTGAGAAACTGGGAGAAGCAGGGCGTTCTTGTCCCTAATCGTGTGTTCGGTAAGGTCTACTACTGGGAGGATGAAATTGCAGAAGAGCTTGAAAGACTCAACGCAAACAAGCATAAGACCTATCACAGTTAAGGCCTGCCTCTCCCCTGCACACTCCGTGCATTAACAACTAAATCTTATTCACTTAAAAATTGATTCCAGAAATGGGAAAGAGAATCCTATTGCCTAAAAATTTAGACCTCCACCAGCTTTTGGAGGAGAATCCGCCTACATACAGTTTTCGTCAGGATCACTTTGCATACATCATCTATCTCATCCTTCACCTATCTGGCAGACAGAAAGAGCAGAAGGTGGTTGACGGATGGACCGCACTTAGCATCACAGCTCTCAAAGATCAGGGAATAGCCCAAGCATCCAAGATTCTAACACATCTTGAAGAAGAGCTTGGCGTAATTGAATGCGATCATAAATACAAGCCAGGCGAGAAATGTATGTGGTACCGGCTTGCTCCCCCATACAGAGAGATAGGTTTTCAGGAGTACACCATCACCCAGTCAGCATTTATCAAACGACTGAAGAAGAATGAGCTTGAACACAAACAGACAGCAAAGCAGCACAGACACCTCACTAAACACTTCAATGAGAACCTGACCATAGATGCTGATGCTGCCATACATACCATAAACGCCCAGTATGAGGAGCAGATAGCCCTACCACCAGAAGAGCGAAAGAAGAATAAGAAGAACAAGCCTAAAGACCCCTACACAGTCTATACATCTGCATACACCGCTATACACAAGTTCTCAGAGCAAAGCTTTAGTTACAGCGTAAGTGATAGTAATAAGAGACTGAATACAAACCTTACCAGCATACCTAAGATTGTAAGACCACACATAACCTATTCAGGTGAGCCACTTGCCAACTTAGACATCAGCAACTCACAACCATTTCTGTCATTGGTATTGCTGCAACCTTGGTTCTACGAAACCAATACCTCAAATCAAAAAGAAGGAAAAATAAACTTCTCTTGTATTTCCCCTCAGGTAAGACAGGCTATTCCTATGTTATCACACACCTCCCATAATGCTACTTCTCCCCTTATGTTGCTTAAAACCTCAGAACTTACTGATAATGAGGTAGTTATGAACTACAAGCATCTTGTGTGTTCAGGCAAGTTATATGACCACATTTTGCAGGAAATGAACAATCCTACCATGACCAGAGATGATGTGAAGAGAGACTTTCTGAGGGCTATGTACTCAGACAATAGGTTCACTCAGTGTCCTGTAAAGCGGATGTTCAGGGAGTTGTTTCCTGAGGTTTATCAACTGTTTGCTCTTTACAAGCGAAAGAACAAGAAGGCATTTCCTATTGCATTACAGCAGATTGAGGCAACATTAATTCTTGACAGAGTAAGTAAACGTATTGCAAGAGAGTTTCCTGGCTTACCCATTTATACCATACATGATTCCGTTGTTACCCTAATGGCTTACAGAAAGCGCATTCAACAGATAATGGAAGAAGAAATAGAAACGGCTATTGGGTTTAAGCCGAGTTTTGGGGAGGAGTGGCTGTAAGAATGAAATAACCGCTAAATCCGAAAATGTTTCTGCTAAATATTTGTCTATTCAAAACGACTGTACCTAATGACATAAAAGTTGTAAACCGTCCAAGACATACCATTAAGCATTACCTCATCCTTACCAAGATTCTTGATGTCAACTTCGTCTCCGTACTTTAACCGAGCCTCTTTTAATAGGTAATCGTAAGATTCTTTTGTCGGGTCAAGATTGGTCTGAAACGTGATTCTCATTGGCGCTATGACCTCATACACATTAGCAATGCCAGCCTCTGCGTTATTGTAAATCATTGTTCCTTTACAGCTTACCAAAAATACACAGGCAGCTAAGAAGGCAGAACACAGAATCTTCATTTCTCTTGTTTTTCTTATTTGTTGGGGAAATTAGTTAGAATATCCAAACCATTCATCGAATGAATTTCTAACTAAAGAAATCAAAACGGTTGTAATTACGTCATTATAAAAGCCTACCAATCGTCCAGTTTACCATCTTCCGATTGCTGCTCAAGCATTGATGTATTTAAACCATTTAATTTCGCCTTTATATAGGTGTCCATTGTGTTAGTTGCACGAATAATAAATTGCCTATCTACCGAAATAGGACCTTTAGGTGGGTAACAATCTTCCAAAGTCAACATTTTCCAATCCCCAGGACTTGAAAAAGTAAACGGACTGTACCAGTGAAACGTTAGTTGACTCCATTCTACCTTGTACCGACCATCTTTGCACACTAACTCCAAATGAAACTTAACATAGCCATCTAACTCATTAGTCTGTATTCTTCCGTGTATCGATATGAAGTTTTCTTCGGGTTTTTCAACTTTTTTCGTGAGGGCTGAAGAAGCATAGTTCGTCACTACCCATCTTCTCAATCTGCCGAAAAGTTGCTTGGCATGAACCCCTTCTACCGTGATAACTTGCTGATACTGTATTTTCTGTGTTTCAATATTTATAGGCAGCTTATTCTGTACTAAGCCTTTCCACTGCGTACCAATCTTATAATTGTCAACATATTTGAACAAGGCTTTTCCGTTTGTAGCAGATCCTTCTGTTTTATAGATAATGTATCCGTTTTCACCTCCTTCGTTAACCACGTCAATAATCTTACCCATCATAGTGTCCCCCGCTATAGAAACAATCATATCCTGCCCAAACCCAACCATTGAGCAAAGCATTAGAACCGATACTATTAAGTAAGCTTTCATTTGATTTTTATTAGTCTACAAACTAACAAAAACACCGCCAAACAATCACCAACTCCCCCACCCACCTTTTTACGACCACAGCCTCAGAGTGCTTATATATATGCGCAGAACTATATGGGTAAGGTTATATGTGTAGAAGGGGATTTATTAGGCAGGAATGTTGTCTCCCTACAACGTAAGGAAGTAAACCAATGTTGGCACAAACAGCACCATGCAGGTAACATCAAGCCACTTATGGCTTTGTTCCTGACCATGCCAGTACGCAAACAGAATAAGTGGAATCTGAAAAGGCATTCGTATGAGTGCATCCTGTGGTGTTGCACCCAATGCTTCTTGAGCGACTTCTGAGGTGTAGAGATAAATGTTCGCAGGAAACACCGCTAATAGTAGCGCAATGAGTGCCATAGCCGCATATTTTCTTGTGGGTTTAATTACCAGCAGTACTGCCAATAGCACTTCAAAAAAGCCACTTACGTACACCAACTCTCTATGCCATGGCAGGTAGCTTGGCATAATGGAAAGAAAGAAATCTACATCTGTAAAGTGCTTTACCCCTACAGAGAGGTAAAGAAGCGCCATAATGTAAATGGTGGCTAATTTGATTCTAACGACTGTTGTGTCTGACAATTGTTGGTGGTCTTATTGGTCAGGAATGTTGTCCTTGAAGGTCTGAGAGAATGCAGATGCTAACAATCCTGTAGGTATTGCAACTATTCCCATTCCAATGAAAACAACAACAGTTGAAAACAGTTTACCTCCAGCTGTTATCGGATACATATCTCCATAGCCAACGGTTGTCAATGTGGTAACAGCCCACCACATACAATGAAATACCGATGTGAATGATTCTGGCTGTACAGGGTTCTCAAAATAATAAATGCCCACAGCAGATACGTATAGAAGAAAGATCGTCCCTACCATAAAGACTGTAAGCTCCTTCTTGATGCTTGAAAACGCATTGCTTAAACGAGCAATTGCTGTGTTGTACTTGAAAAGCTTGAAAACTCTGAAAAGTCTCAGCAACCTGAAGACCCGAATTGAGCGGAGATCTACTCCTGAGGAGATGTAGAATGGCAGTATTGCCAGCAGATCAACGATACCAAAAAAGCTAAACGCATAGGCTTTGGTAGGCTTAGTAAGCCAAAGTCTAAGTACGTATTCGATGGTGAAGACCGTAACAGAAAAAATCTCAAACCACCGAAGCTGACGCTTATGATAATCATGCAAGTCTGGAAGTGTCTCAATTGAGAAAGTAATCAATGAGAGAAGTATAAGTGCCTGAATGAACAGGTCAAATATCCTCCCCCTTTTTGAGTCACTCTCAACAACAATTTTATGCAGTTGCTCCTTCAACTTCATAGAGCTTAACTTGTGTTATCATCAATTGCTTTAGGTTCATAGCCATCTGATTGTGTAGCTTTTGATATTTCTTTCTTGCCCGATAACCCCAATATCCACCATTTCTTTTAGGGTTTACTATCATTCCATACCAAAATGGTAAGGTCAGTGCTGCGAGACTCCAAATGCCTATTACCAATTGATATCTGATTCTTAGATTATCGTAGTCGAACATCCCATTTCCATATGACCAAATAATGATTGGTAGAGAACACCCGAGAATTGCAAAAAACCAACTAACTGGTTTAGATGGCTCGTATATTATTCTGTCCAATCCAAAAAAAGAGAGCAAGAATGCAAAAACTGCTTGTAGCTTGAAACCAGTACTTGGCAAACCACTTATATCTGTACTGTTGTTAAGTGTCACAAGAAACTCTTTGATCTGTATGATTTTTTCATCTGTTTTCTCAGCAAGATCTGGAGCATCTAAGTCTCTCAATGCTGCAGATGCCTTCTCCATGGTCTTGACAGCACGTGGCAACTGTTCAACCAAAAAGCTTAGTTCGTTTAAATCAATTACGCCATCAGATTGAGCTTCATCCACAAGAGTGAAATATTCGGAGTGAATATTTAAAACCTGAGTAAAAGTGGTCTTGGGGGTCTTAATCTCAAACTTGGTAATATGCTTATCAAAATCATTGTGGTAGGTTCTACCACGCTTTCTGGTAACATCATTTGAGCTACCAGTCATGCGAACTGGTGTAGAATGAGAATCCCCTAAAAAGCTATTTGAAATGCTTTTCCCAACATTCCTTCCGATTTCTCTGGTAATAGAATTAGTGAATGTCTTGGCTAAGCTCATGTTATTCGGCATTAAGTTTTGGAGCTGGTCTTTTCCAATTGCTTAAATGCTGGACCATGCCTTCATAATACCTGAGAACCAAGTCTTCTGTCAAGTCAATAAACTTCCTCGTACTTCCGAATCTGGATCCGAAACCATCCATGACGATAAGGTGAAACCCTTGTATTTCTCTTCCATCTGTAAGTTCCTTTAGGCTTTCCAAATCAGACAACTTAACCTTCACACCCTCCCTTGCATATTTAATATCCGCTTCAACCCATAGATGCTCTTCAATAGTTTGAAATACTTCTGGGCTTCGCTTTAAGCAATTACCCACCTGTCTGTCAATCCAAGTGATTTTCGCTTTATTTCCTTTGTCAAGTGGGGGTGTCAACTTGTTAGATAGAGATACTGCCCGTCTTTCAAAATCAATCTTCACCTTAATCTCAGAGACAGCGTTTTTAACGCTCAATGAACCTGATAGGGTATTTGTTTTTACTATCTGTTTAGCATCATTCTTAATGGAATCTTTCCCTTTAGAAGATGACTTAACCAACACGCCAAGCTTCCTGCTCATTAGCAAGGCTATATCCTTTTCCTCTGCGTGCCAACTTTGAACAGCCTCACTAACAAACTCATCTGATTGTTTCAGTGATACTTGCGCTCTTATTTTTTCTGTCAATTCCTTCCACCCAGGCTTCATTTGCGAATGACCATATACTCCTGATGCAGGACTTTCCATGTAGGAAAGAACTTCCTTCATGATTTCAACTTGATCTACATCATCAATGTTAGTCTCGTTTTTAAATAGCAACAATCTCGCTTGAGTAATTAAGTATGTCCAAGAGAAATGGAATAGAGAGAAATTCTTTGGAACCCGAACACTAACAGGAGAATGCGTGGGATTAGGAACAAACTCGTTTGATATTGTAGCCAACGTTTTAACCCCCAATTTTTTTGCCAAACTGATGTAGTTCTCTACTTGACCTACATCCAGATTGTTGTTCTTGTTTTTCATTTCAAGGAATGCTGCCTCCTTTATGACTCCACTTATAACTACAAGAATAAGCCCGTCTATTCTATAAGAATCAATCTCTGGAAATGCAGCCTCTGTATAGTAATAAACTTTACCAGATCGACTCAGTTTCAGCTCCTTAAAAATGGAATCTCTAAACTCCTTGACAAGCCTCAATGAGGAGAGCAGAATGGAAGTTAATGCCATTTCATCACCCGTTTTCAGTAAAGGGATTAAACGGGCTTCCTGAACTTGAATTTGCTTGTTCTCTATATAGCCATCAAAATCTTCTTTCTTGATTCCTACGAGCTTTGTTAGCTTCTTCTTTATCATAATAATGTTTAAGGTTGAGAGCTTGGCTTCAATTCTTCAGCCCCTAAAGTAATCCATCCAACTCTACTTGGTCAAGGTATGGTTCAAGTAAGGTTCCGTACAGGAGATGATTGTATTGTCGAAGCAAATCATTTCTTGAATTTTAGTGTGCAGACAATAATAAGTTTGAAATAGTCGTATAAAGGGAAACCATTTATATGAAAACTTCTTTTTTTATTTTCGGACTTCTTTTTTCTGCAATAGCGTATTCTCAAGAAACTTGTAAAGCGAGAATCACAGAACCGTCCGATAAATATCAACTACAAGCACAATTCACTTGTAAGCCTGAAAATTTTTCGTTTACTCTACAAGATAAGTTGGGGACTGAAATCTTTAGAACTGACAATCCAGATTTTATATGGGATGAAAAGACAAAAGATGGAACAATAGCAGGGAATGGCATCTATAACTACACTCTTAAATGTCGTTTTGATGATGAGGCTATTAAATTATCAGGACAAGTAACTTTGAGACGTTAACCGTCCTTTCAACAAGACACAAAAAAGCCCTGCAATTTTACGTTACAGGGCTTTTGTACAAGAGGGGTATTGGTCAGGAACGTTGCCACCATTCACATTCTGAAAGGCATCAACCACATTGACGAACCCAAGCTTCTCAGTGGCTACAAGCAGTTCTTCTTTTGGTATTGTTCCTGCAATATGATTCCGACAAGTATTCAGGAATTTACTTGAAGCTGCATTACCCTGCTTGTCATTCTCACGGAGGTGTTCAAGGATGTTTCTTGAAAATGGTTCTGCAAGTTGATTGAGACTGATTCTTGTTGTCTCTTCATCAACCAGCTCCAACAGACTCTTTGCAAATGCAAACTTGTAGGTAGCCGAGTTCTTCCCAAACAGTATTAATGCCCTCCATTGAGACTCTAAACTGGGGTCATTGATTTGGAACTCGTTCATAGCCCCTAAAGTAAATCATCCAACGCTACTTGTTCAACACATACCGATTTAGCGGTTTGTATTTCAAAAAGCTGCTACTCTCAAAGGGTCTTAGAAGGTCCTTGCAAGGGGCTTAAAGGGGGCTACCGATAAGACCAACCTGTTAACCAATCTTAAAACCCATACACCTCACACAACAAAAGAAAGCCGTGGTCATTAGCTTGTGGTAAACACCACCAAATGCACTACCGTACCTTCCCTAACTTCTATACCTCCATACCAGTAGACCCACCTGCAAATGAGTGGCAGCCACTCCTGAACTTCCTGGCAAAGGGCTTGGTAAGTTTTATCTCCTTTCGATTGAGTATCAATTTCACCGCAGTGGTTGTGTCAGGCATTAATTACTACGAGCTACACTTGTCAGAGATTATCGGAGCAACCCTCATTTTCTGGAGTTGCATATTCCTCCTTGCAGATTTGATGGGGTTGGAGGAGGTTGAAAGCGGAGCAGGCAGAGGAATTTTACAACCAATAGAACCATCCTCTATGAGTTCAGATGAAACGCCTGCTCCTTCATTTCTTAATATTATTGGTTGAAAAAATCATCGATGACTTCAAATGATAATAAGGATATGAGGTCATCAAAAACATACCTTTACAAAGGTGTGGCAAATCTCCTCAAGTTGATGATGTTTGCGTGATTGGAGTTCAATACACTAAGTCCATTTATTCGGCAGCTACATGAAGGAAAGTCTTTGCTACCTAACATATACAAGTAAGATGAATCAGGAGATGTCAGAAGATGAGCTTAAAAAGCTTGTTGAAACTTCTCAAGTTAAGAATGCCCAATCAGGGATTACTGGTCTTCTAATATCTCTCAACAACACATTTATTCAGTACTTAGAGGGAGAAAAAGAGAATGTTAAAACACTCTATGGCACTATCAAAAATGACAGCCGTCATAAAAACATTGAGATTCAATTTGAAGGGGTATTAGAGTCTCGAATTTTTTCAAATTGGAGTATGTCGCTGGAAAATGCAACCCAAAGCACCATTAAACAGGCACGAGATATAGATTCATTTCACGGCACAAAAATGCTTGAATCGTTTAGGGGTGCAGATTCCAACCTCGGATTAAGATTGATTCTCTATTTCTACGAATTGAAATACAAACTTCGCACGACTCCATAAGAAGCGGGATGGCGGTGACGAGCAAGCCACTTTTCTTGTACCAAATACAATTAGTTTTTTGGTTCTTTTCCTATCTAATTTAGTTCAGGTTAAATCATCATCGTAAATGAAAACAAGAACAAAAATGAAAAATGCAATTACAGTGTTCATTTTCCTACTGGCGCCAGCTTACGGTATGTGTCAATGTGAGGTCTACGGTAAGATAAAGGTGGTGGACTCGTTCGAGGATGTAAGGATTAAAAGGGTTGATTCCTTTTCGGACAAAGAGGGCAGGTGGGAAATGGTAGACTCCTTTGAGGATTATAAAATCAAGTTCGTGGATTCCTTCGAGGATTTTAAAATCAAATTTGTAGACTCCTTTGAGGGTTGCGATTGAAACGCTGCGACCAAACCATTTCTTTACACTCACATACAACCCCTGCCTGCTCACCGATCGTTTTAATGGATGCTTACGCCTTCGGTGGAGATTTGAAGTCGGAGCAGGCAGAGGGGTTTTACAACCAACAAAACCACCGTCTTCGTGCCAGATGAAAGCGGAGATCCAATATTCAATAAACTCGGACAGTTGGTGTCTCAGTCGCAGAAACGATTAATGTTGAACTACTGACAGCATCTTACAGCGCTAAATCGAAATTCCCGATAGATCTTCTGACAGCCTTAACTGACTACGCTCCTGCCTCCAAAGAGCCATCCACTACTTCTTTGGAAGACCAGATAGAATCATACAAGAACTTCGTTTACCTGATTGAGGTTTCTTCGGAGTAATCAAGATTCTTTGCACCTACTGCTCTGCAGAAAAACAGACAGCAGTTAGCAACGCATGTTGCGCATACTATTTATTTCTTAATCGTTCATCCTTAACGAACTTTCTTAACCTTTCGCTTTTCGTGATGTACTTTTTTTTGGCATCGGACATGGAATCCAATTTATCACAATGATCGATAGCGCCATCGTAATCCCCTATCAGAGTCTTTGCTTCAATAATGTTTAAAGTCAACGCTTGGACAATTGTACTGCTTATTCTTGCCTTTTTGTTTGAAGGTTCTGCTTCTGTTAATTCTTCTTCCCAGAATGCAACGGATTCTTTTAGTTTTTCAACTGATTCTTGCCTTTCTGTAATTAAACTTTCATAAGCTCTTTGAGCCTTTCTTGACGCCAATAAATGATTCTCGTATGAAAAGGATTTGCCTCTTCCCCTATACAGATTGGTTGTTCGTTGAACGTTAGAATATCCAAACCTGTTATCGATTAAATCATTTATTTCTTTTGCAATGTTCTCGTAGTGTTTCATTAGTTCGTAACGATAGAATGCATACCAGTTACTGTTCACAAATTTGTACCAATCAGAACCTGCTTCAATAAGTTTAGATTCTATTATTTTATCCTTTCTTGATGATTCTATAATTTGATTCAACAATATTTTCCCATCTGGAGTTGTTACAGTTAATGCAACTGGCTGTCTTACGGTGATAGATCTTTTTTTGTACTCAGTATCCTTATGTCTTTTCTTTACATCAACATGAGAACCAACATGGATGTCTTGATAAACAACCTTAATCAGAAGCGAGTTCTCGTTACCTCGACTGTATCCATCGAGAGAAATTACTGAACTCAATGCGCTAATGTCGGGCTGTGGTAATAACGAGGGTTTTTCAATCTCTCGCCTCTTTGGTTTTCCTTCTCCTAGCAGTGCTATTTCCGCCAACTTCGAGGTCGTATTTTTACCATTGTAAGCTTTTAAGGCTTGCTGATATTCATCCTCTGCTTTTGCCAACTCCAATTCATACGTCTCTTGTTTTTGTTTCTCTTTTTTAAACCATGTCACGTCTACTTCAACAGAGTAACTTGTTATTGAATCATCTAGTCTTTCTAAGGGGTTTCGTACATATGTATACGCAACTGATTCCTTGTTAATTTTCTGTGCCGTTAACGATAATGCACAAGACAGTAAAAATGAAATAAAAAAGATTGATCGCACGATTTAAGGATTGGATTAATGCTCTTTTTTGTTCTTTCCTTGAGTTACTCTAGTCTATATTGCTTCTCGGCTCGAGTGAAATTTAACCAATAGTCTCTGCCACCAATCATACAGTAGCGGCTGGTTTCCTTCCCCAAACCCAGGAAGTATGAAACTGAGTAACAAGAAGTAAAACTGCCATGAAGAAAAAAAGTTCTCTTCCGAGCAATGAAAATACTCTGCATCCACTGCTCGGCAGAAAAGCAGTGAGTAATTGGCAACGTTCCTGCCATATCACGCTACATCAGTAAACTCACAGACTCAGGCAGATAAAGAAAACTACTCCCTTGGCACCTTGCCTGTAAACATACCACTATTATCGGTAAGCTGAATGGTGTAGATACCACTTGGCAAGATACTCAGGTCAAATTCTGTTGGTGCGTTGGAAAATGAGGTGCGATTATAATTTGAGACGTTTCTTCAACTGTTTTGATGCCAATGTAAAACCACCATCTTCCCCGTCTATGAAATGCAAATTACCATCTTTTGAGTCCACACTACAGGTTATTACGACTCGACTTGACCAATGTGAACCAACCGTAAAATGATGGTGTTTTGACAGGTTGTTTAGTTCTTGACTGAAGTCGTTCTTTC
>DMRV01000031.1:3959-4554 GCA_003456455.1 Flavobacteriales bacterium | reverse complement strand
TGGGTGTTGTGTTGTTCTGTTTTTTGAAAACTGAAAGACCTGCTGTTTGGCAGGTCTTTCGGTAGTATTTATTTCAATCTTGCTAGAGTTTCATAATGTAGGCTAGTTTAAAAAACCGCCTATCTGGAGCCGTTACGCCACCCGCTTCAACATCTACGAAGAAACCGGGAACTGGAGCAGTACCTGGGTTTTCAGCGGAACTAGCAACTGAGATAATAAACTTGTCGGTAAGATCTGGCGTTCCAGTCGCACCATTACACAATGCCCATCCAGCAGGAATTGAAGCGATAGTACCTGCCCACATAATAATTCCGCCAGTTGGTGTTCCGGTAGGTGTTTGGACTGAAGTGGTTAATGAAGACCATTCTCCAAAGGGAGCAGTAGTTGGAATTGGGTCATCGTATCGGTAGTACCAAAAGTTTCCGTCTTCCGGATCGTATGACAGAAGCCCGTTAGCAACAGTATCGTTGTACGAAGCTTCCATTTGATCACGTTGTAACTGGTTCATATAAGGAACCAACATTCCTTTAGAACGAACTCCCATAATGGGATCGAACGGATTGGCAACATCCAACACCGCAGTTGGATCTGGAGT
>DMRV01000031.1:0-3935 GCA_003456455.1 Flavobacteriales bacterium | reverse complement strand
AAACAAGAAAAATGCTTTTCAGTAAACCTTTGAACATGGTTTTAATCGTTTGGTTGGTGTTAAAAACCCGCTTAAATGAGCTAGATTTTTTTGGTCGGTTAAAGATAGATTTCTTTTTTAAACGGAAACGAATAGCGCACTACAGTTCTCTGCATCAATTTCTACTTTTGCCAAATGGATGAAAGCCTAGCGTTTACAGTTAGAAAAGGCACTTTAGATGATGTCCCTTTCGTGTTTAACCTAATTATGGAATTGGCTTTGTATGAAAAAGCTCCGCAGGAAGTCACTGTTACCTTGGATGAGTTGGTGGCAGATGGTTTTGGAGATAATCCAATCTATGGGTTATTTGTGGCTGAGCAAGGAAATGTAATTGTTGGAATAGCACTGTACTACGAGAAATATTCGACATGGAAAGGACGAAGTCTCTTTTTGGAGGACATAATTGTTACAGAAAGTAAACGCGGAAATGGCATTGGACACGCACTTTTTCAATCTGTGATAGCAGTAGCAAAAGAGCGAAATTCTGCACGCATGGAATGGCAAGTTTTAGATTGGAATGAGCCAGCCATCAATTTTTATAAAAAATATAACGCGAATTTGGATGCTGAATGGCTCAATGGAAAATTGACACGAGAACAGATTCAAGAATTTAACTAGAATGAGAGTTTTCAAGTTTGGAGGGGCATCGGTAAGAGATGCCAAAAGTGTGCAGAACGTGCATAGTATTATTGAACGGTTCAACACCGAACCGTTGATTATTGTGGTTTCTGCAATGGGTAAAACCACCAACAAGTTTGAAAACTTGGTGAACGCACATTTCGCGAAAGAACCAACAGAAGCAATCTTGGAAGACCTTCGAAATTGCCATGGGGAAATTGCCAAAGAATTGTTTGGTGATAGGGTACAACCTATCATTGAGGACATCAACAATACGCTAGTGGAAGTTGAGTGGGCTTTGGAAGACCCTGATGGATTAGACTATCATTTCCAGTACGACCAGATTGTCTCCATTGGCGAAATGCTTTCAACAAAAATTATCTCAGCATACCTGAAATTTAAAGGGTTGGAAAATACGTGGGTGGATGCGCGTGATCTCATTCGTACCGACAACAATTACCAAGATGCCAAGGTCGATTGGGACGAAACCAAGGCGTTGACAACATCAACCATAAATGCGGCTTTGAAAAAGGCTAATGTGATTGTTACACAAGGTTTTATTGGCGGAACGAGCGAGAATTTTACCACTACACTTGGGCGTGAGGGCTCGGATTTTACTGCAGCGATTTTGGCGTACTGCACAGGTGCAAAAGATGTGACTATTTGGAAAGACGTTCCAGGTGTTTTGAATGCCGACCCGAAGTATTACGATAACACAGTTCTTATTCCTGAGATGTCATTTTTTGATGCGATGGAATTAGCTTATTTCGGAACGAGCGTTATCCATCCAAAGACGATTAAGCCGTTACAGAATGCCAATATTCCGCTTTACGTAAAGTCGTTTGTTGATCCGAAATCCGAAGGGACAACGATTTCAAACACAAGTGATTTGAGAATTGCTCCATCGTTTATTGTAAAGACGAATCAGGTATTGGTTTCACTCACACCAAAAGATTATTCGTTTGTAACGGAGGTACATTTTACCGATATCTATACGGTTCTTAGCGATATTCGGATGAAGGCAAACTGCGCGCAAAACTCAGCGGTCAATTTCTCTTTCAGCACAAATAACGATGGCGCGAAATTGCAGCAACTTCAAGAACGTTTGAACGAAGAATATTTTGTTGGGTTGGTCGAAGATGCAGAGCTTGTAACCGTTCGTTATTATGACGAAGAAACCATCAGACGTACCACACAGGGCAAGAAAGTACTGCTGGATCACCGAACTGCTACTTCTGCACAGTTGGTGGTGAAGTAGGTTAGTGAACCTCCGAATATGCCATCTGAATCTTTTCAGCTAGAACATGCGCAATTTTGGCGTTGCTTTCTTGTGTCCAGCCTGCAACATGAGGGGTGAGAATAACTTTTGGAGAATCAATCAAATACTGAAGTGCTGTTGAAATTTCCTCGTTTTCAATTTGTTCAAAATTGAACTTTTCGAACTCCAGAACATCTAAACAGGCTCCGAGTACTTTTCCGTTTTCGATGGCGCGCACCAACGCTTCTGTATCAACCACAGCTCCGCGCGAAGTGTTGATTAGGTAGATAGGGTTATTTAGTTTTTCGAAAAACGCATCATTCACCATGTGGAAGGTTTCCAACGTTAGCGGCACGTGTAAGGAAACAACTTCAGCTTCTTGAAAGATGCTTTCTAGGTTGGTTTCTATAACGTAATCATCGCTAAAACCCTTCTCGTACTTATCGTGGGCATACATTAATACGCCAAACCCAGCCAAACGTTTTGTGAATGCTTGCCCAGTATTGCCATACCCGATAATGCCGACTGTTCTTCCGAGTAACTCTACTCCTCGGTTCGCTTCACGCAACCACTGCCCTTTTCTAACCTCAATATCGGCTGTGTTTATGTGATTGAAAAGCGTAAGCAACATCCCAATGGCGTGTTCTGCAACGGCATCGCGGTTTCCTTCAGGAGCGTTGAAACATTGGACACCGAGCATCTTGGCATGTTCCACATCAATGTTTTCCATTCCAGCACCAGCACGCGCAATAAATCGCAGGTTTTTAGCAGCATCTAGCAACTCTTTATCCAATTTAATTCTGCTTCGGATAACGATGCCATCGTAATCTGCAATTTGCGGCAAGAGTTCTTCTCGCGTTAGCTTGCATCCGTCAATGCATTCGTGATCCATCCGGGTAAGATGAGAAGCAAGATGGTCGTGAACTGTATCTAGAAAAAGGATGCGCATTTCAGGCTGCAAAGTAGAACAATCGCTGCTCACAAAACAAGCCCGTACATCACTCTTCCAATCATAAAATAGAAGAGTAGTCCGATGATGTCGTTACTGGTGGTGATAAACGGTCCAGTTGCCAAGGCAGGGTCAATTTTCATGCGGTTTAAAGTAAGCGGCATGAATGTTCCGAAAGCTGCTGCAAATAGGATTACGGCTAAAAGCGATGCCCCAATTGTTAAGCTCAATGCCAATGGATAGCCAAACAGGAAACTGTAGGCCATGAGTACTATTGTACAAGCAATTCCGTTGAGCAATCCAACCATTAACTCCTTCAAGATTCGCTTGAGCATTCCGTCTTTGCTCAGCGTATCATTAGCTAATCCTTGAACGATTAGAGCTGAAGATTGAATACCAACATTTCCGCCCATGGCTACTACAAGAGGAATGAAAAACGCCATCTGTGGATTGAGCTGTAGTTCGTGCTCATAATTGCCAATTACCATGGCACCGCCAATACCACCAATCATGGCTACAAGCAGCCAAGGCAAACGCGCTCGACTCATTACCAACACGTTGTCGGTTGTTTCAATATTCTCCGAAATACCAGACATCATCTGGTAATCCTTGGAGGTTTCCTCACGCACAACGTCCATCACGTCATCTACCGTAATACGACCCAACAGCCGATGCTCCTCATCCACAACAGGAACAACTACCAAGTCGTATTTTTCCATCAACTTAGCAACATCTTCAGCCTTCATGTGCGCCTCAACCGAACGGATTCCGTCTTTGTAAATATCCTTTATTAGCTCTCTTGTAGAGCTCAGAAGCATCTTCTTTAGGGAAACTATTCCTAGAAGCACATCGCTGTCATCAACCACGTAAACTGTAAAAACCTGATTGACATCTTCGGCCTGCTTTCGCATCTCTCTAACGCACGTAACAACTGGCCAATTAACATTAACCTTTATGAGCTCTTTGGCCATAATACCTCCAGCCGTGTCTTCATCATATGCTAGAAGATCGGCAATGTCGCTGGCCTGTTCGTCATCATCAACCTGAGCTAATACGTCTTCCTGCCGATCT
>DMRV01000468.1 GCA_003456455.1 Flavobacteriales bacterium | reverse complement strand
TGGAGTGATGGGCTCGCGGATTGCGTGCCATTTTGCGAATGTCGGTCTAGAAGTGCTTTTGCTTGACATCGTACCAAGAGAACCAAATGAGAAGGAAGCAGCAAAAGGTTTAACAACCGAGCATCCTGCGGTGAGAAACAGAATTGTGAATGAAGCGTTGGCATTCGCCATCAAATCGAACCCGAATCCACTTTACAAGAAGTCTTTCGCTAGTAGAATTACTACCGGAAACTTTACTGATGACATGGCAAAAATCGCTGATTGCGATTGGACCATTGAGGTTGTAATTGAGCGTTTAGACATTAAACAGCAGGTTTTTGCTAACGTTGAGAAATATCGCAAGCCAGGAACGCTGATCACATCTAACACTTCTGGTATTCCAATCAATCAAATGTTGGAGGGAAGAAGCCAAGATTTCCAGAAGCATTTTTGTGGAACGCACTTCTTTAACCCACCACGTTATTTGAAGTTGTTGGAGATTATCCCAACAGAAAAAACAGATCAGGAAGTTGTTGATTTCTTTATGGATTATGGTGATCGTTTCCTCGGAAAGACAATGGTGCTTTGTAAGGATACTCCTGCGTTTATCGCCAATCGTGTTGGTGTTGCAAGTATTCAAGCATTATTCCACTTAGTGGAAGAAATGGACCTTACAGTAACGGAGGTTGACAAGATGACCGGACCAATTTTAGGTCGTGCTAAATCTGCAACATTCAGAACTTGTGATGTAGTTGGATTGGACACACTGGTACTTGTTGCTGGTGGCTTGAAAGCTAACTGCCCAGATGATGAAGCGAGAGCAACTTTCGAGATGCCAAGCTACATCTCCAAAATGACCGAAAAAGGTTGGTTAGGTTCTAAATCAGGACAAGGTTTTTTCAAAAAAGAAGGAAGAACTATTCTTGAGTTGAACCTGAAAACAATGGAGTATCAGGAGGCTGCGAAAGTTGACTTCCCAACGTTGAAAGCAGCGAAAGCAGAAGACAACTTGAAAGCTAGAATGAAAATTCTTGCTGGTGGAACTGACAAAGCAGGTGAATTCTACAGAAAAGCGTTCTACGGATTGTTCCAATATGTATCGAACAGAATTCCTGAAATCACCGATGATCTTTACAAGATTGATGATGCTCTTGGTGCTGGTTTCGGCTGGCAGCTAGGACCATTCGCTACTTGGGATGCCCTTGGAGTTGCAGAAACCGCAAAGTTGATGGAAGAAGCTGGAAAGAAACCAGCTCAGTGGGTTTACGACATGCTTGCTGCCGGATGCGACACTTTCTATTCTGTGAAGGACGGAAAGCAGATGTACTACGACATTCCTTCTAAATCTTACAAGGTTGTTGCGGGAACAGAGGATTTAATCATCCTTGATAACCTTCGCGAAACCAACGTTGTTTGGACCAACAGCGGAGCAACCATCTTCGATATAGGCGATGGCGTTCTAAACTTGGAGTTTCACTCAAAGATGAACACCATCGGCAGTGAAATTCTACAAGGAATTAACAAGGCGATTGATCTTGCCGAAGGCGATGCGAAATGGAAAGGGGTTGTAATTGCCAATAATGGCGACAACTTCTCGGCAGGAGCTAACCTTGGAATGATTTTCATGCTTGCAGCACAACAGGAAGTTGAAGAATTGGATATGGCTGTTAAGACTTTCCAAGACACGGTAATGAGAATTCGTTACTCGTCAATTCCAGTTGTTTCCGCACCTCACGGTATGGCTTTGGGTGGCGGTTGCGAAATCTGCCTGCACTCTGATAAAGTTGTTGCAGCAGCAGAAACGTATATCGGACTTGTTGAGTTTGGAGCGGGAGTTATTCCTGCTGGAGCTGGATCGAAAGAAATGGCTTTGAGAGCATCTGACGATTTCCAAGCAAACAACTTGGAGCTTCCTGCTTTGAGAGAGCGTTTCTTAACTGTTGGTATGGCCAAAGTTGCTACGTCAGCTGAAGAAGCATTTGAACTTGGCATCTTCCGTAAAGGAATTGATGAGGTTTGTGTGAGTTCAGAAAGACGCATTGCGAGAGCAAAACGTGCTGTTATTGAAATGCATGAGCAAGGTTATTCTCAACCAGTTGAAAGAACAGATATTAAAGTTCTAGGCAAGAAAGGCCTTGGAATTTTCATTGCAGGTGCACGGAGCATGGAAAGTGCCAAGTACATTTCTGAACACGACAGAATTATTTCTGAAGAGTTCGGTTACGTTTTGGCAGGAGGCGACCTCTCAGCCGCAACAGAAGTTTCTGAGCAATACTTGCTTGGTTTAGAGCGAAAAGCATTCCTAAAATTGGCCATGACCAAAAAGTCGATGGAAAGAATGCAAAGTCTTGTAACCACTGGAAGACCACTAAGAAACTGATCCTTTCCTTTGCTAATACAAGGGAAAGTAATGTCTAAGCTACGTGTCAAATTCATTCTCATATTTCTGCTGTTCGCAGCTCCGTTGGTCGTATTCGGCCAGTATTCTAAGCGGCCAAAATTTGCGCCACGGAAGGACAAGCACAGAAATATCAAGGATGAATATGACCGTAAGCAAGGACTTTGGAAACTCTATTCCGCTTCGCGATTGCTTATTGCCGAAATCGAATATCAGAACAACAAAAAACACGGCATGTCTATGCGATATTACCCTCACACGGGCGAACTCATGGAACAAGCCGAGTATTTCGATGGCAAACGGCATGGCGAGTTTCGCAAGTTCTACTATACAGGAACCACCAAAATGGAAGGCGAGTATGACAAGAACAAGCGTACAGGCTATTGGGTCAGATACTATCACAACACGGGCGAAGTCAGCTCGGAAGGTTCGTATGAAGTGGGAAAGAAAAATGGAGATTGGAAATACTACAACTCCTTCGGAGACCTCAAATACGTTTATACGTACCTAAAAGACTCGCTTATAGCCAAAAATGGAGTTTCAATTGCAGAATTAGAAAGACTAGAGAACGAAAAGAATCAAACGATAAACATTAAATAAAATGGACGCATATATAATTGCAGGATACAGATCAGCCATCGGAAAGGCACCAAGAGGAGTTTTCAAATTCTCTCGCCCTGATGATATTGCCGCTGAAGTGATTAAACATTTGGTCGCCTCTGTACCTAGTTTAGATAAAGACACAATTGACGATGTAATTGCCGGTTGTGCAACACCGGAGGCAGAACTCGGACTAAACATCGGTAGAATGATCTCTTTAATGGGATTGGATACCGTAAAAGTTCCTGGAGTTACCGTGAACAGATACTGCTCGTCAGGTTTGGAAACCATTGCCATGGCGGCAGCAAAAATCAATGCAGGAATGGCCGATTGCATTATTGCAGGTGGTGTAGAAGCAATGAGCCCAATGCCTTTTGGCGGTTGGACCGTTACTCCAAACTATGAGGTGGCTAAGCACCACTCAGATTGGTACTGGGGAATGGGATTGACTGCGGAGGAAGTTGCTGAGAAGTACAACATCAGCCGCGAGGATCAGGATATTTTCTCTGTTCGTTCGCACGATAGAGCGTTGGCTGCTATTGCAAGCGGAAGATTCAAAGATGATATCGTTCCTATCACAGTAAACGAGGTTTATTTGGATGCAAACGAGAAGAGATCAGAACGTTCGTATGTAGTTGACACAGATGAAGGTCCTCGAAAAGGATCAAACGTTGAAGCGCTTTCTAAGCTTCGTCCAGTTTTCAAAACTGGTGGTTCGGTAACTGCTGGAAACTCTTCTCAAACTTCGGATGGTGCCGCTTTTGTCATGGTCGTGTCAGAAAAGAAATTAAAAGAATTAGGCGTTGAACCAATTGCACGGGTTGTGAGTTATGCTGTAACTGGTTTGGAGCCACGTGAGATGGGTGTAGGCCCAATCACTGCCATTCCAGCAGCATTAAAACAAGCTGGTTTGAACCAAAATCAACTAGACATTATCGAGTTGAACGAAGCATTTGCTTCGCAGTCGTTGGCCGTTGTTCGTACACTTGGATTGGATGATTCTAAAGTGAACGTGAATGGTGGAGCAATTGCTCTTGGTCACCCACTTGGATGTACTGGTGGAAAATTGACAGTTCAAGCACTAAATGAATTGAAGAAAACTGGTGGCAAATACGGTATGGTAACCATGTGTGTGGGAACTGGTCAAGGCGCTGCTGGAATTTTTGAAATGATGTAAAACAACTTTTAGTAAACACGTGTTAGCTAAAAGGAAAACAATAATTCTTAATCACTTATATAATGGAAACAGCAGAAAAAAAAGCTCTTCAAGGTGGAGAGTGGCTGATTAGAGAAACTGAATTTCAAGACATCTTCACACCAGAAGAATGGAGTGAAGAGCAATTGATGATTGCTCAAACTTGTCGTGATTTTATCGCGCAGGAAGTAACTCCCAACTTGGATAGAATCGATTCGATGGAAGAAGGATTGATGAAAGGGTTGATGGACAAAGCAGGTGAGCTTGGTTTGTTAGCAATCACCGTTCCTGAGGAATTTGGTGGAATGGGCGCAAGCTTTAACACAAGTTGCTTGGTTGCAGAAGCAACAGGAATGGGGCACTCATTTTCTGTAGCTATTTCGGCTCATACTGGTATCGGAACGTTGCCAATTCAGTATTACGGAAATGCAGACCAGCATGCGCGTTACCTTCCAGGTTTGGCTTCGGGAGAGTTGAAAGCTGCTTATGCTTTGACTGAACCAAGTGCTGGATCAGATGCAAACTCTGGAAAAACAAAAGCCGTTCTTTCTGAAGACGGAAAGCACTACATCCTCAACGGACAGAAAATGTGGATTACAAATGCAGGTTTTGCAGATGTGTTCACCGTTTTTGCCAAAATTGATGACGACAAAAATCTTTCTGCATTTATTGTTGATGGAACTTCTGAAGGACTTTCTCTGAATGCTGAGGAGAAAAAACTTGGTATCAAAGGTTCTTCCACGCGTCAGGTTTTCTTCAATAATGTGAAGGTTCCTGTAGAGAATTTGCTTTCTGAAAGAGGAAACGGATTCAAAATTGCTGTAAACATCCTGAATATTGGACGTATCAAACTTGGTGCTGCTGCTATTGGAGGTGGAAAACAGTCTATCACACAATCTGTGAACTACGCCAACGAGCGCGAGCAATTCGGTCGTCCTATTTCTAAATATGGTGCTATCCAGTACAAATTGGCACAACAAGCCATTCTTACTTGGGTAAACGAAACCGCTACTTATCGTGCCGGTCAGGACATCGAAAACTGTATTGACAGCTTTATCGCAGAAGGAATGGATCCGGAACAAGCAAAACTTAAAGGTGTTGCTTCTTACGCTGTTGAATGCGCTATGTTGAAGGTGTTTGGATCAGAAGCCGCAGATTATGTTGTTGATGAAGCTGTTCAGATTTATGGTGGGATGGGCTTTAGCGCAGAAGCTCCAGCAGAACGCGCTTACCGCGATGCTCGAATCAACAGAATCTTTGAGGGAACCAACGAAATCAATCGAATGCTTACAGTTAACATGCTGTTGCAGAAAGGTTTGAAAGGCGAAATGGACCTTATGGGGCCTGCACAGAAAGTTGCTGGCGAATTGATGAGTATTCCAGAGTTAGCCGAAGCTGATGATTCGCTTTTTGCTAAGGAAAAAGGCTACTTGAAGAATTTCAAGAAAGCTGCTTTGATGGTCGCTGGCTCTGCCGTTCAGAAATTGGCTATGAGCTTGGCAAAAGAGCAAGAGGTTTTAATGAATGTTGCTGATATGCTTATCGGAATTTACACTGCTGAATCTGCACTTCTTCGTGCTGAGAAAATTGCGAGTGTACAAGGCGAAGAAGCTGCATCGATTCAAATTGACATGGTTCGAGTTTACATTACCGACACTGCCGACAACATTTGGAAGTGGGGTAAAGACGCTATTTCTTCCTATGCAGAAGGCGATGAATTGAAAATGATGGGCCTTGGTCTGAAACGATTCACAAAAACTGACATCTACAATTCTAAAGATGCCCGTAGAAGAATTGCGCAAGTGATTATTGACGAGAACAAATATCCTTGGTAAGGTTTTTTATTTAACAAGATTGTGAGCCCCGAATAGCGCAAGCTGTTCGGGGCTTACTTTTACACCGTGAAACCGAACAATCTCATATCCAGTATTCTTGTTCCAGCAATTCTGGTAATTACGTTGGTATTGATAAAACTGGCCGAAGTTGTTTTTGAAACCAGTTTTGCTCAGTGGGGAATATTCCCAAGAAAAGTATCAGGGCTTTTAGGCATTCTCACCTTCCCTTTCATCCATGGAGATTGGAAGCACCTTTTCAACAACTCCTCTGCCCTACTGGTTCTGGGTTCCATGCTCTATTTCTTTTATCGAGAAGTAGCTTCTCGCTCCCTTTTCTGGATTTACCTACTGAGTGGCGTGTGGCTTTGGGTTGGCGGAAGAGCCAACATTCACATTGGAGCAAGTGGCGTTGTTTACGGCCTTTTTGGTTTTCTTTTTGTGAGTGGATTACTGAGAAAACACTTGAAACTGATGGCGCTTTCAATGCTAGTCGTTTTCCTTTACGGCAGTTTGGTTTGGGGTATATTTCCTGTTGATGAAACCATCTCTTATGAAGGTCATTTATTAGGTTTGTTTGCCGGAGTTATTGTGGCATTGGTTTATCGGAAGCACGGCACGCAACG
>DMRV01000434.1 GCA_003456455.1 Flavobacteriales bacterium | reverse complement strand
GAACGAAGCGTGCCATAGAACTGATTCTCATAAACCTCTTCCCATTCTAGGAATTCATTCTTGTCAATTCTGGTCCTAAACTCATCAGGAGTTAAGAAATAGTAATCCTTGCCATGTATTTCGTTTGGACGTTTTTCTCGGCTTGTTGCCGAAACCGAGAAAGCCAGTTTTAGCTCAGGTTTTGAAAGCAGGTGATGCACCAACGTTGTTTTGCCCGATCCGCTTGGGGCTGAGAAAATGATGAGTTTGCCTTGGCTCATGCCGCAAAGATGAGGATAATCTTACTCTTCCGAAGGTGGTAATTGCTCTAATACCGACCAAGCAAACCATACTAGAAAAGCGATGAATGCCACCAGAAACAAGTACGAACCAGCACCTATTTCAAATGATTTGAGAACGATGGCAGTTACCAACGCCACAAAAGTTGCGTGTCTAGCATAATCAGATTTCCTTTTTTGAATACTTGATTTTGAGAAAAGAGCATAAAAACCAAGAGCAACAAGTCCTCCAACGCATGAAAACACTTGTGCAGCAGGAATTCCAGTGACAGTAAAAAGCACGCTAACCAGTAGAAATCCAATGGATCCTACGAACAAACCACGCTGAATTGAGGACGGATTTCGCATTAGTCGAATATTGAATTTTGCACCACAAACTTAACCGTACTTTTGCGCGCTGAAATTAAGGTTATGACACAAATACGAAATATTGCCATTATTGCCCACGTTGACCACGGAAAAACTTCGTTGGTTGATAGAATTCTAGAGGCCGCTAAGGTTTTTAAAGACCACGAGGTAATGGGCGAACTGGTAATGGACAGCAACGACCTAGAGCGTGAGCGTGGGATTACGATTACATCTAAAAATGTTTCCGTTACGTGGAAAGATACGAAGATTAACATCATCGACACACCGGGACACAGTGACTTTGGAGGTGAAGTTGAGCGTGTTTTGAACATGGCCGATGGCGTTTTGCTATTGGTGGATGCTTTTGAAGGGCCAATGCCGCAAACACGTTTCGTATTGCAGAAAGCAATCGAATTGGGTTTGAAGCCAATTGTAGTCGTGAATAAAGTTGATAAGCCAAATTGTACACCAGACATCGCTCAAGAAGCTGTGTTTGATTTGATGTTCAACCTTGGCGCAACCGAAGATCAGCTTGATTTTCCTACCGTTTTCGGTTCGGCCAAGCAAGGTTGGATGGGAGAAGATGCAACCAAACCAACCGGCAACATCGATTATTTGATGGAGCAAGTAATTGAGCACATTCCATCGCCAAAAGTGGGCGAAGGACCTACTCAAATGCAGATTACATCAATGGACCACTCGCCTTACACAGGCCGAATTGCTATTGGACGTTTGTTCCGAGGAACACTTAAGACAGGACAAGCGATTGTTATGATTAAGCGTGATGGTTCTACAACAAGAGGAAAATTAAAGGAGCTTTATCTGTTCGAAGGAATGGGTAGAATCAAGGTAGAAGAAATTCCAGCTGGAGAAATTTGCGCTCTTGTTGGACTAGAAGGGTTCGAAATTGGAGATACAATCTGCGATGCTGAATTTCCAGAAGCCATGAAGCCTATCAGTATTGATGAGCCGACCATGAGCATGCTTTTTACCATCAACGATTCACCTTTCTTTGGTAAAGAAGGAAAGTTTGTAACGTCTCGTCATGTGCGTGAACGTTTAGAAAAAGAGCTAGAGAAAAATCTTGCTCTACGAATGGAAAGCACAGATCTTGCCGATAGTTTCCAAGTTTTCGGACGTGGTGTATTGCACTTGTCTGTACTTATTGAAACCATGCGTAGAGAAGGTTATGAACTTCAGATTGGTCAGCCGCAGGTAATCATCAAAGAAATTGATGGTGTAAAATGCGAGCCAGTTGAAGATTTGACCATCGACCTTCCGGAAGAAGTGCACGGAAAGGCTGTGGAAATGGTAACCGCTCGAAAAGGAGAAATCGTGAACATGGGCCCGAAAGGAGACCGGATGTTGCTCGAATTCACTATTCCATCGCGTGGAATTATCGGACTTAGAAACCAGTTGCTTACTGCAACGGCTGGCGAAGCCATCATGAGCCACCGATTTAAGGCATACGAACCATACAAAGGAGTTATTCCAGGCCGTCAGAACGGTTCGCTTATCTCCATGGCGGCAGGCGATGCCATTCCTTATACGTTGAGCAACTTGCAAGACCGAGGTAAATTCTTTGTCAATCCAAATGTTGCTATTTACGAAGGTCAAGTGGTTGGTGAAAACACCCGTGCTGGTGATATGATTGTTAACCTTACCAAGACCAAAAAGCAAAGTAACGTTCGTTCTTCTGGAACAGATGATAAAATCAGAATTGCTCCGGCCCTCAACTTCTCACTCGAAGAAGCTCTAGAGTACATTCAGGCAGATGAGTACGTGGAGGTAACGCCACAATCCATCCGTCTTAGAAAAACGTTCTTGAAAGAGCACGAAAGAAAGAAACTAGGGAAAGTATAACCCCTTCAGTTGGGCGTTCCCACCTCGCTTTGTGGCGCGGTGGTCGGGCTGTCCGCTATGTCTTTTACTACAAACCCTTCTCTGCCTCAGGCAGAGAAGGGTTTGTAGTAAA
>DMRV01000217.1:2404-2803 GCA_003456455.1 Flavobacteriales bacterium | reverse complement strand
CGATAAGCAGTATTTCGCACGCATTAAAGGGGTTTCTGACAATTTTCTGGAACTCACAGATATGGACAGCATGGTGGTTGATGGCGATGCCTTCATGCATGTAAATGGTGCGCCAGCCGCGTTGATTGGTTCGGGAGTTGCTTATCATCTTTCTGCCAATGTCAACGACCCGATAAACCCGTTGCAGATTTATGTGCCAAAGCGTGGTTCAAGTTCCACCATCGATCCATCAAAAGCATTTAATGTCAAGCAGATTTATGCCACGGGTGTGTTTTCTGTTCAGGCAGATTTTGATTTGACTTATGTTATTACGCCCATCAAATTCGCACGAGAATTGCTGAATCACCCAGGCCGCGTATCATCATTGGAATTGGCGCTTGACCCAAAAGCGAATATGGA
>DMRV01000217.1:0-2373 GCA_003456455.1 Flavobacteriales bacterium | reverse complement strand
AAAACTCGGAAGCGATTATGTAGTTAAAGATCGGTTTCAGCAAAACGAGATTTTGTATAAGATTATGAAGAGCGAGAAATGGGCTGTTTTCATGATTCTGTCCTTCATTCTCATCATCTCCATTTTCAATGTCATTGGTTCGCTTACCATGCTCATTCTTGAGAAGAAAAAGGACATCAATATTCTCAGAAGTATGGGCGCTAGCGAGCAGCTCATTCAGCGCATTTTCATCTTAGAGGGCATATTTATTTCCTTGATTGGAGCTGTTGGCGGATTGATTCTTGGTCTGCTTGTCTGCTTTGCACAGATTCAGTTTGAGCTTATTAAACTCAACCAAGGCGGAAATTATATTGTGCAGTCGTACCCAATTGAAGTACAAGCTATGGACGTGCTGTCGGTATTTCTGGTGGTTGCTACTATTGGTTTGCTTGCAGCGTGGCTTCCTGTTCGTAAGATTATCCGCCCTGCGGAGAATGTGAGGATTGTGGGGGAGTGATTTCTCTAAACCCTTTCGCTCGATAGCCGTTAAATTGGAACAACTTCATTCTCATGCGATTTCTCCTCACACTCGTTCTATCACTCGCCCTACTGGCGTCAGCGCAGGCACAGAATATTTTCCACCCTGATATTATTAAACTGGCTCGTGCCACTGAATCGCTATTTCCGTTTGGGGTCGCCTCTGGCGATCCAGAACCGAATAGCGTGGTGCTTTGGTCAAAAGTGTTCCCTGCAGTATTGACCGATACCGTTAAAGTGCAATGGGTAATTGCCACCGATACAACACTCAAGAATGTGGTAGGCGGAGGTGAGCTGGTTGCCGAGTCGACTTCGGCTTTTACGGTACAGGTTAATCAACAAGGTTTGCAGCCATCCACCACGTATTTCTACTGTTTTTTCACGGATACCGATTCTTCGGCCATAGGCCGTACCAAAACGGCTAGTGTCAATAACGAAAACCTCAGCTTTGCCGTAGCCAGTTGTGCCAATTATCAGATGGGGTATTTTAATGCCTACGGTCACATTGCCAAGCGCAACGATATTGATGCGGTGATTTTTCTGGGAGATTACATTTACGAATATGGTACAAGAACAACGGCACTTCGTCCACATATTCCCAATACAGAAATACTGAGTTTAGAAGATTACCGTAGCCGCTATGCGCAGAATCGTCTCGACTCTAACTTGCTAGAAGCACATCGGTTGCACCCTTTCATCACCATTTGGGATGACCATGAATTTGCCAATAATTCCTATTCTGATGGGGCTCAAAATCATCAATCTGATGAGGATGACTGGGAAAAACGTAAGGCCATTGGTCGCAAGGCTTTTTTTGAATGGATTCCCATCAGGCGGCAGCCTAATACCACCAAGCTTTATAGAAGCTTGCGCTATGGCAACATGGCCGAATTGTTTATGATTGACGGCAGGGTAGAAGGGAGGAATACACCGCTTGCTGATTTTACGGACAGTCTTAGGTTTGATACAGCCCGCACCATGCTCGGTGCTACGCAACGTAAGTGGTTGCTTGATGGAATGGCCAAATCAGACGCACATTGGCGGGTATTGGTCAACGATGTGATGTTTGCTCCTATGGATTTAGGCAAGATTGCAGGGGACAGACGCTATAATATGGATGCGTGGGATGGATATGAAGGAGACCGTGGTCGTATTCTCGACATCGTGGAACAAGATACCGTTCGTAACCTGGTCGTGATTACAGGAGACATTCATACTTCTTGGGGTATTGATATCGTCCGCAATCCAATGGATAGAAAGAAATATAACCGAAAAACTGGGAAAGGAGTTGTGGGATCCGAGTTTGTTACGCCAAGCATTTCTTCACCCAACCTGGATGAAATGCGTGGAAAGTTGGCAGCAAAACTGGCAGTTCCTTATCTTAAAGGGCTCAGGAGTAATCGGCACCTGCACTTTCTCAATACGATGGACCACGGCTATACACTGCTTAAACTTACCGAGGAAGAAGCCAAGTGTACTTGGGTTTTCATGCGCACGGTTAAGAAACCATCACTAAAAACCAAGCCTTTTCGTTCGTTGGCTTTCCCGCACAATGGTGGAGGATTGGAGAGACGAAATCCGTGATCATAGATTAGCTATTTCGGTTTCTCTCGTTTTAACTACAATTAATCTTACGACTCCTGTGCTTCTTGTCTGTAAGAAAATTAGAACCATCTGCACACTATTTTGGTTACTCTCTAGTTAAAACATCAAGTTCAACGGCACCTAGAAACTGTATCTTTACGTCCCTTCAAAATGAAGCACGACCATAAACCATTCATAAACACAAAAACCAATTGGCTTTCCGCCTTTTGCTTTGTGATGTTCTTGTTTGTATCGTCTTCGGCATTTGCACAG
>DMRV01000276.1:3566-6538 GCA_003456455.1 Flavobacteriales bacterium | reverse complement strand
TAATACGCCATTCTTGTATTTGAACAATACACCAATCGTTTCCAGGGTGCACTTTGGTTCGATAACGAATATGATTTTGCCTCCTATTGAAAAATCCTCTTGTGTATGAAGAATTAAAGGATGCTCATATTTCGTGTCTTCGGTTACCCAATTCACTGGACCGTTAACAAATGGATGCTTATCAATTACCGTTTCTGATTGAGGTATTTCTAGTAACTCAGTTCCAATAGTTAAATCATCATTTGGCGCCACTTCAATCCTGAATTTTCCTTTAAACCCAGTTTCGGTAAGGGGAGAAACGTTAAAGCTACCTCCATGTAGTTTCATCTCGGTTACCATCTTGAATTGACAATCAGTTCTTTGTTCCACCTTGAACTCAACATCATAAGGATGCTTCATAGCGATGTCGTAATCAATCAAGGGCGAATCGTACATGCTTACCCACAAAACCGGGATATCGCATGTGCTCTTATCCAACTTTGGGTATTGCTGCACCCATAATTTTCCGTCCTCATAGAAAACATCAAACGGTATTTCTTCAAAGGTGCAAGTTGGCTCAATGGTAAAACTGACCATTCCAGAAACTTTAAAATCTTCTTGGGACTTGATATTGAGCGTGCGTTTGTATGTGGTCAATTCCCTTACCCAGTTCACAAAATTTCCAAACCAATCAATCTCCTCAACGGAACGTGGGATTTCTTCAAAAGCATCATCCATTGTGACCTTGTCATTTTCTTTGAGAGCTATATTAAAAAGCCCTTTAAAATCGTTGTTTGAAAGAGGAGATGCCGTGAATGCACCATTATGAAAATCGATAACGCTTACTAAGCGATATTGATTGTTTCCTGCGTCTTCAATTGAAAGCTTCAAATCATACTCGTGATTGTAGGACTCCTCGGGGTTAATCAAAATTGACCTACATAATTCTGAGTTCTGAGCCAAAATGGAAGGTGTTTTTTCGGCACAGCCGATAACAACAGAAAGAACCAAGAGAGCGATAATATTTTTCATGTGTACGGTTTTTAGAATTATTTCAACAACCAATTAACCCAAATGAGAACACCAATTGCTCATCTACTTTTTGACCTTTCAAATTCTCCGCTGGCTTCCACTTTCCTGGCAAATCGGTTATCAGTCCTACCATTCTTTCATCAATGCAATCGTAGCCCGAAGACGAAATGAGAATCACGTCCTTCACTTTTCCTTTCTTAGAAATGGTGAATCGAACCTTTCCTGGCTTCAATTTATCTTCTTCAGCCATTGTTATGGCGTCCCGACTTTTTAGTCTCAGATAGGCCACAAGACCATCTCTTCCTCCCTCAAATTTCGCCTGTTTTTCAGGAACAATGGTCAAATGCGGAGTTGTATAATTATTTTGTGGCCCATCGTTAAAGTGGCTCCTTTCCAAATAGTCCATTCGAATGAGAATATCTGCAGAATAAGGCGCTGAACGAAGCAATTTCATCTGAGCATCATTGAATTCCAACGTACTTCCTTGCACTTTTTCAACCTGTTCATATTTGTCATTTAAAACAGAAACGCTTGTTGATTGGATCGAAACAATTTGCTCCTCACTAATTCGAGAATCAAACTGAATAATACTCTTTGCATCTTTCAATTGCTCCTTGGTGTAATCAGCCATGAAACGCGAGTCCACATCATAATGAAACTCAACTGGCTCCTTTGACCAAGGAAAACCAGGACTAAGGCCAATTGGATTGTATTCAACGGGAATACATGGAGATTGAACAGTTGAAGCGTCTTCAGCTGAGACTGAATCTGTGTTTTTGGATGCCAGCAGCACAGCGCTAGCCAACCCTGCACAAACGATAAATGCTATTTTTTTCATGATTTCGATTTTGAATCAAATCTAGGTTGGAATGCATCATTCGTTCGTAAACCAAGTGTAAATTATTGTAAAACGAGTGTCAATCATTTCAAACAGCCGCTCAATCAGATAGCTTTGTGGCATCATGAATCGACTTGTTCTCATTCTCTTTTTTACGCTTGCCGTTATAAGCTGCTGCTTTGCGGATAATGACAGCTCATCAAGCAAGGAAGAACAACACATTGAAGTTTCGATGCGGATGATTGGGCATCAGGTGCTTCTCAGTTTGGGAGACAGTACTTCAAGGGTTTTACCAATTGAGAAAAAGGGAGAAGACGAATACAAGATTCGTTTTGAAAACGAATTTGCTTTCAACCCTGAAAGTGTTGCTTCGGTAATTGACAGCGTAATTGCTGCTACTAAGATTGCCTCCAATTACATTGTCGAATTTGAAGCATGTGAAACCGATCAGGTTGTACATTCCTATGAGATTGGCCGAACCGTAAATGATAACGTTTTAGCCTGCGGAACGCGAGACCAACCCAGGGGTTGTTACAATCTGCTGATTACGATTCTGAAACCATCGACTATTGATTCTAAACCAACATTAGCCGCAAGTACAGATGACAATCAAACGGGCAAATACATCGTTCTCGCCATACTGCTTGTTTGTGTTCTTTTACCCATGATTCTGGTACCTCTATTTCTGAACAAAAAATCGAAATCTAAAGCTGACCCAAACCTTATCTCAATTGGGGAATATCGGTTCAACAAAAGGAAAATGGAGCTTTCGTTTAAAGGCGAGGAGATTGAGTTGACAAGTAAGGAATGTGACCTACTTCAATTGCTATGCGATTCGACCAACAATACTGTAGAACGCGAAACAATCCTAAAAATGGTTTGGGGCGATGAAGGCGATTACGTTGGCAGAACCTTAGATGTGTTTATTTCCAAACTTCGCAAGAAACTGGAAGGCGATGCGAACATAAAAATCGCCAACATTCGCGGAGTCGGTTACAAACTGGTGGTTGACGTTTAAGACAATCTGCCAGGAAACACCTTCAGCCCTTCCTCAATAATTTTTATCGAACGTTTCAAATCTTGCTCATTCAGAACGTACGCAATACGAACCAACTTCTCGCCA
>DMRV01000276.1:2483-3507 GCA_003456455.1 Flavobacteriales bacterium | reverse complement strand
CATCCATTGGCAGAAATCGTCTCCACTTTGCACCGGCAACTGTGCCATAGCGTAAAATGCGCCAGCGGGTTTTGGACAAGTAACACCTTCAATGGCGTTCAGCCCATCAACCAATATATTTCGTCTTTGCATGTATTCCTCTTTCACACGGTCGAAATAAGACTGAGGCGTTTTCAAAGCAGCTTCCCCAGCAATTTGACCGAGGGTTGGCGGACTCAATCGCGCTTGCGCAAACTTGAGAGCATTTTCCATCAATTCCTTATTCCGAGAAACTAAGGCTCCAACCCTTGCACCGCACATACTGTAACGCTTGCTCACGCTATCAATCATCACCACATTGTTCTCAATTCCTTCCAAATTCATACATGAAAACGGAATGGCACTATCATAACAAAACTCGCGGTACACTTCATCAGCAAAGAGAAACAGATCATACTTCTTTACCAATTTAGCCAAGGCCTCCAAACTCTCCTTTCCATACAAAGTTCCTGTAGGATTTCCCGGATTACAGATAAGAATAGCACGCGTGTTTTCTGTAATTCTCCGCTCAAATTCTGAAATTGGAGGCAACGCAAAACTATCTTCAAACTTGGCGGTAATTGGCTTCACATTCAACCCAGCCATGGTGGCAAAACCGTTGTAATTGGCGTAGAACGGCTCAGGAATAATAATCTCATCGCCCGGATCCATGCAGGTCATAAACCCAAAAATTAATGCTTCCGAACCACCAGTTGTCACCATGATGTCGGAATCTTCCACCTCTACTCCTACACTTTTATAATACTTAGAAAGACCTGCACGGTAGCTCGCATAACCTTCCGAATTACTATACTCAATAACCCTTCGCTCGATGTTTCTGATTGCAGTCAGCGCCACTTCTGGTGTTTCAATATCGGGCTGACCGATATTCAAATGATACACCTTTACACCTCTTTCCTTGGCCGCTGTTGCATACGGAACCAACTTTCTAATTGGCGATTCGGGCATATGTAGCCCCTTCAATGATAATCTTGGCATTTCTAAT
>DMRV01000276.1:0-2345 GCA_003456455.1 Flavobacteriales bacterium | reverse complement strand
ACACGCTTTGTGTCATATTTCACTTCAACAGAAGCCTTTGCACCTGGTGCAATTGGCTCTTTTGGCCAAGTTGGAACAGTACATCCACAAGATCCTTTTGCTTTAGAAATAATCAAAGGCTCAGTACCAGTGTTAGTAAAAACAAATTCAGTTTTACCGTTTGCGCCTTGATCGATAGTACCGTAATCGTGCTCGATTCTTTCAAATTCGATTTGTGGACCAGCTACTTGAGCAGAAACATAAGCGAATGATCCAACAACCATTGCCATAAGTAACATTACTTTTTTCATGATGATTTTTTTAGGTTAAAAGTTAATTGCATTTCTCTTTCCAAAATGCGTTCCAAAACTACAGATCACTTACAAAGCGGCCTGTTAATGAAATGTTAAAGACGTTTTCAGGGCGTTTCCCAAGCTCAACAGCGTGGGACGGGCGCATTTTTCAGACTACATTACGACCGTCAAACTCAAAGCGTTTCTTACTTTTCGGCCGTGCATCTTTTTTATCAACCAGAATTGCAAAACGGCCTCCTTCAACTTAGCGAGGAAGAAACGCGACATGCCGTTCGTGTATTACGCCTAAGTGCAGGTAATCACATTGACATTACAGACGGTAAAGGCATTCAAGCCAAAGCCGTAATCACTGAAATCTCTAAACGCTCTTGCACATTCGAAATTCTTGAACAAACGAAAGAAGAGAAACCACTTTTACCCAAAGTTGCCATTGCTCCAACCAAAAGCATTGATCGTTTCGAATGGTTTTTAGAAAAAGCAGTTGAGTTAGGCGTAAGCCAAATCTGTCCTATTCTATGTTCAAATTCCGAAAGAAGAATCATAAAATACGAACGGAGCGAAAAAATTCTCTTAGCCGCCATGAAGCAAAGTCAGCGCAGTTGGATACCGAAATTGCATCCACTTACACGTTTCGAAGATTTTGTTGAAGGCGCCCAAGAACAATTGCTCATTGCGCATTGCCGAAACGCAGAAAAAATCTCTTTAACCGATGAACTAAAAACCGATTCGTGGGTATTAATAGGCCCGGAAGGAGATTTCACCAAGGAGGAAATTGACCTAACGCTTAAAAAGGAGGCAATTGAAATAGACTTGGGAAAAAGCCGTTTACGCACCGAAACCGCAGGTATCTTTGCCCTTTCGGTGATTAATTATTTAAACAGCTGATGCGAATGACCGCAACTTCTAGAATACTAAAACAGATTGCTGCGTGCTTCGTCATGACAATACTGATGTTCTCAGCTTCCGTTCAAGCTCAGAATTACAAACTGGCTGTTCTCAAATACAATGGTGGTGGCGATTGGTATGCTAACCTTACCACATCAGTTCCCAACCTTATTCAGTTTTGCAATAACGAATTGGATGCTGGTATTGTTGCCGAACAGGAAGTGGTTGAAGTTGGTTCAAAGGAACTCTTCAAGTTCCCATTTGTACACATGACCGGGCACGGAAACGTCATTTTCTCCAATCAGGAAACTGAAAATCTAAGAAAGTATTTGTTGGCTGGCGGCTTTCTTCACATAGATGACAATTACGGCATGGACCAATTCATCCGAAGTGAAATAAAAAAGGTGTTTCCAGAATATGAATTGGCAGAACTGCCCTTTTCACATCCTATCTATCATCAAAAATTCGACTTTAAAAACGGTCTTCCAAAAGTTCATGAGCATGACGATAAGCGTCCTGAAGGTTTAGGAATCGTACATAACGGTAGGCTTGTTCTTTTCTACTCTTACGAATCTGACCTTGGCGATGGATGGGAAAGCTCAGAAGTGCATGGCGATAGTAATGAAGCGCGAACAAAAGCCCTTCAAATGGGCGCAAATCTCGTTCAATACGTTCTAATGGGCAATGACCCCGACAAGCTGTAACTAGACTTTTGGCAGTTCAACTTTCATCAAGAACTCTTTGGTATTTACCATGTGCGGGTGCATCTGTTCATCCTCATGTAAAAACGGAACAAGTTTTCTGTATTCAGAAATGAACTCCTCTATAACAGGAGAACTTTTTTCTGGCCTTCTAAAATCTAAAGCCTGAGCAGCTGTAAACAGTTCAATTGCCAACACCTGATAGACATTTTCGACAACTTCGTAAAGTTTGGTGGCGGCATTTGCTCCCATACTAACGTGGTCTTCTTGGCCGTTTGAACTTACTATACTATCAACCGAAGCCGGAGTACATAATTGCTTATTCTGACTCACAATTCCGGCAGAGGTGTATTGCGGAATCATAAAACCGGAATGTAGCCCTGGCTTTTCCACAAGATACACTGGCAGGCCATTCTTTCCCATAATGAGCTGAAAGGTTCTTCGTTCCGAAATATTTGCCAATTCG
>DMRV01000299.1 GCA_003456455.1 Flavobacteriales bacterium | reverse complement strand
CACACAATACACAGTCAATACGCCTGCCAGCACACGGTTTTTTGGTTGCGATTTTACGCTGGCATTTGCTCCTAGAGGTCCACCTACTTTTTCTTGATTTTCTCGAATTATTAATGGCCAAGTCTGGTCAAACATTTTGCTGGCTTATCATATAGGCTAGTTTCAACTTTTTATACGAAATCATGAAAAACATTAAGCACATATTGTGGGCTCTGCCCCTATTATCAATCCTATTCTTTACTTCTTGCGAAAAGGATGATCCAGAAGTTCCGAATGAAGAAGAACTTATTACCACCGTTACGTATACACTTACACCACAAGGCGGTGGAAGTATCGTACAGTTTGAATTCCGAGATTTAGATGGTGATGGCGGCAGTGCACCCGTAATTACTACAGGTACGCTTGCAGCAAACACCACTTATGTTGGTGTTATGTCGCTTCTTAATGAATCAGGTTCTGAAACAGAAGACATTACCGTTGAAGTTGCTGAAGAAGCAGCCGAGCACCAACTGTTTTATACGTTAAACAGCTTTGGATTTGACGGCAACATCACTTATGCTGATGCAGATATTAACGGAAACCCAATTGGGTTATTGACCAATTTTACTGTTGGTGCACCATCAACCGCTTCGTTAACCATTACGCTAAGACACGAACCAGATAAGTCGGCTACTGGTGTTTCTGATGGTGACATCACGAATGCGGGTGGCGAAACAGACATCCAAGTTACGTTTGAAGTAACTGTTCAGTAATTGGATGAACTCCGTTCGGTGAAAGCTGAGCGGAGTTTATTTCTTCAAATGAGAAGACTCCAAAACGTTCTCCTTTTCTCGTTTCTCTTGCTTCCGTTCTTAAGCAAAGCACAAGATTGTACACTTTCCATTTCAGGAAATGTGGCAGATGAAAGCACAGGAATTCCAATGGCGTATGGAACTATTTACGTTGAAGAACTACAAACTGGAGTGGCTTCAGATAGCCTTGGAAACTTCAGTCTAAGTAAACTTTGCCAAGGCGATTACCATCTTCGTTTCAATCATATTGGCTGTGAAACAAGGAGCGTTTTTATATCTCTACAAAAGGATACGGTAATCAGCATTAACATGCACCATCACAATGAGTTAATAGACGAAGTTGAGATTCATGACCATCATTCAGAACACGAAACAGCGGCAAGTACATCCATCAACAAAGAAGACATTGCTGAAATAGCAAACAAGGACCTTTCTGAGATGTTAGAGTCGATGACAGGTGTTAGCAGTATTAAAAGCGGTGCTGGAGTTTCTAAACCTGTAGTTCATGGACTTTCAGGTAATCGAGTCACCATCCTAAACAACGGCCTTGCTCAAAGCGGTCAGCAATGGGGAAACGACCATGCACCAGAAATTGACCCCTACGTTGCAGATCATATTTCGGTGGTTAAAGGCGCTGGTGCCTTGGCCTACCCTGGTGGTTCTTTAGGTGGCGTTGTTCTTATTGAACCAGATGAAATTCCCAACGATCCGCATTTGCATGGTAGCATCAATTACATTTTTCAAACCAATGGTTTAGGAAATACGCTTAACGCGAGACTAGAAAAGTATGACAAATGGGCCGCTTGGCGTGTTTCGGCAACGGCCAAGGTTATCGGAGACAGAAGCGCTCCAAATTATTACCTCACCAATACGGGAAAACGAGAATACAACGTTGCAGCGCAGATTGAAAAGCACTTCAGTCCAAAGTGGGAAATGAAGTTGTATTACAGTCTGTTCAATACGGAAATAGCCATTTTACGCGGTTCTCATATCGGCAATCTTACCGATTTGGAAGATGCCATAGAACGTGATGTTCCATTCTTTACGGACGACCAATTCTCATACGCGATAAACGAGCCAAGACAAACCGTTCAACACCATTTGCTGAAGCTAGAAAGCAATCATATCTTCAATGAGCATCAAAGTCTTAGTCTCAAATATGGCGGACAAGTAAACAACCGCAAAGAGTTTGATGTCCGTAGAGCTGATAGAAGCGATTTGCCGGCTCTAAGCCTCCTGCAATGGGACCATTACCTAGAAGGTATGTACAAGCATTTCTTTGACCACGGTAGACAGCTTAAAACGGGTATTCAATTACGCTTGACCGACAACACGAACAATCCTGAAACAGGAATTCTGCCACTTATCCCTGATTATCGTGCGTATCGTTTAGGTGCATTCGCCATTTTTCAGGAAGAACACAAGAAGTTGCTCTACGAATTGGGTGCCCGATACGACCTGAATTACTTCCAAGTCTTAACTATATCTCAATCGCTTCCTAGAGAGATTGAAAGACGATATCACACGTTTCACAACTACAGTTTGTCTTCAGGGATTCGGTATAAAGTTCTGCCACAGTTAAAGCTAAACCTGAACTTAGGTCATGTACTTCGTTCTCCAGAAGTCAACGAGTTATACAGCGCAGGTTTGCACCAAGGCGTAAGTGGAATTGAAGAAGGAAACAGAAACCTCAAGAACGAACAATCAACCAAAATTGTGCTTTCTGCCGATTGGAATGTGAAGAAGAAACTGTTCATGCAACTTCTTGGCTATTATCAATACGTCAGCAATTTCATTTATCTACAACCCGAAGATGAGTTCCGATTAACAATCCGTGGAGCGTTTCCGCTGTTCACCTACCAACAGACCGATGCTACTATTGCTGGTCTTGATGCATTGGTTTCTTACGAACCAATTGAGAGCATCCGGTTTATTGCCAAATATTCGTTCTTGCAGGGAGATGACGTGAGCAATAATCAACCATTGGTTTACATGCCATCAAACAACTTGTTTGGTTCATTTGCCTATTCTTTCAAGGATGGAGACAGAATCAAAAACTCGTCTATTTCTGTAAATGGTCAGTACGTTTTTGAGCAAACGCATCTAAATGCAAATCAAGACATTGCTCCTGCCCCAAATGGCTACTTTCTGCTTGGCGCAAGCATTGGAACTACTTTCAAATTGAAGAAAACCAAGTTGCGCTGTTCCATTTCGGGAGACAATCTCCTGAACACCGTTTACCGAGACTACCTCAACCGTCAGCGCTATTTTGCGGATGACTTGAGTTGGAATGTGAATGTCCGATTGAATTTGTCATTCTAATTTTCTCTTACGCGAATCTTTAGATTTGCGTCAATCATCTACCCTACCTCATGTACGTAAAAAGGAATTACAGCTTCGGAATGACCTTCAATTGGTCAAAGTGGCCTTTCATTATTGGAACGCTATACTCTCTCGCGCTTTGTATTGCTCACGAAGTTCTTGACATTCATTTTTCATTGCCTTGGCAACCAATAAGTGTGATTGGTATTGCGGTCGCTTTTTATCTTGGTTTTAAGAACAATAGTTCTTACGACCGAACTTGGGAAGCTCGGAAAATTTGGGGTGGGATTGTAAACGACAGTCGCTCATTCGGAACGCAGGTAATTTCATTTGTACAGGGCGAAAATTCAGATGCCATCAAGAAAGAATTGATTTACCGTCATGTAGCTTGGTTAACCGCGTTACGCTATCAGCTTAGGTTAAGCCGCGAATGGGAACACACCGAAAACAGAATTGCAGGGAAATATGCTCCTAATATTTGTGAAGAATACATTGAGAAACTGGACGAGGAATTAGAAGCATACATCCCGAAGGATGAAGTCAAACGGTACGAGTCAAATGCCAATACTGCTACACAGATATTGGCTACGCAATCAAAGCGCCTTCAAGAATTGAGGGACATGGGATTGTATGAAGATTTCCGTCATATGGAGCTAGTTCATTTAATCTCCAATTTCTATGCTGGACAAGGAAAGGCTGAGCGTATTAAGAACTTCCCTTTTCCTCGTCAGTATGCTTCTACCGCCTTGTGGTTAACGTTTGTTTTCTGTGGGATTCTACCTTTTGGAATTATGGATGTATTCCATGATATGACTGGAATTGGATTTTGGGTCTGTCCGTTTGTAGTTGGATTAGTAACTTGGATTTTCTTCCTGATGGAAAAGATTGGTGATTATTCAGAAAATCCATTTGAAGGAACCTACAATGATGTGCCAATTACAACCATCTCCAGGGGCATTGAAATTGACCTGCGCGAGATGATTAATGACACGAATATTCCAGGACCAATTCCTGCTGAGAATGGATTTTCACTTTAACTTGGTTTATCAGTATACCTCTCTGTGAATTATATAGAATACCTCCCACTCTTCATACTACTTGCTCTCCTAGCGGAGATACTAGGAACGGTGGGTGGTTTCGGTTCATCGCTGTTCTTTGTACCCATTGCTAGTTATTTTCTAGACTTTCATTCCGTACTCGGAATTACAGCATTATTTCATGTCTCAAGTAACATTACCAAGATTGCTTTCTTCCGAAAGGGATTCAATAAAAAGGTGGTGCTTTCATTAGGGATTCCGGCTGTCATTTTTGTGATAATTGGTGCCTACATCAGCAAGTTTTTAGCATCGGAGATTCTTGAAATCGCATTGGCAATTTTCTTGATTGGTACCAGCCTCACTTTCCTGATATTTAAAAGGCTAGAAGTAAAACCCACCGTTCGTAACTCCATTGGTGGCGGGGTACTCTCTGGGCTTGTTGCCGGAGTGCTCGGAACAGGTGGCGCTATCCGCGGAATTACGCTTGCCGCATTCAACATGAAGACCGAGGTTTTCATTGCCACATCTGCTATTATCGACCTTGGTATTGATGCTAGCCGAAGTGTTGTCTACACGCTCAACGGATACGTGCATTACCACGACCTCTACCTCATTCCAATCCTTCTGGTAGTGAGTGTTCTTGGCACTTGGATTGGCAAGAAAATACTCGACCGCTTTTCTGAAGAGCAGTTCAAATCAACTGTTCTGGTACTCATTCTCATTACAGGGGTAATCACACTAGGGAAAGTGATTATTGACTTTACATAAATGCAGGACAATCAACGGCACTTCCTGGCTTAACCCTTCCCTTCTTCGACTTCTTCGCGGCCCTTCCCTTTCCGCAAGCGGGATTCTTAAACGGTGTGATTTTAACGCTAGCGTAGATGTTCCCAGAATAGATATTCATCGGAACAATGAATGGAAGAATGTTGTCTGAACCAATGGTTACGTTGTAGAAACGAAAGGCCAATCCGACCATTGGTGAGCGGTAATCGTACAACGAAATAGGTAATGCGGCTTCAAACCATTTGTGCTCGTAGCGTGGCGTTATACCTATTACACTTCTTCTTATTCCTGTAGTACGCTTACCTATTTTAAACCCTTGCACCCAAGTGGCATTCGCGTAAAAGTTCTTGCCCAAGTTGTAATCAAACTGAACAGAAATGGCACTTGGAATACTTGCGCTATACCGTGTTCCCGTTTTCATGCTTCCAGCATCCGAAGCGAACTGCGAAGCAATGAGGTTATCAATGTCTCCGATGCCATTGAGTTCAGCATCTGGATAACTTTCCCACGTAGTGGTCGAATTCTCAAACGTTCTGATAAGCGAATTCTTGTTGAAGTTAATTCCACCCAAATCGAGTAACGAAACTCCAATCTTATAACGGTAATCAATGGTTCCGCAATCTGATTGAGCGGTATGTGGAGCGTAATCTCCTACTTCTTCCAGCATACGTTTGTAGGTAACACCAAGGTCAACACCAAAACCATGTCCGTTGGCAAACCCTGGTTCCGTAATGGCATACTGACCCGTAAGGTTAGAAACGGCCCAGTCTTGGTCGTCAACCACGGTGTGATTTACTTCATCTAAATAGACACTCATGTGCCCAATTCCCATGAGGTATTTAGCGGTAACACCCACGTTTATCATGTCTTTTCCTTCTTGATAAACAATGCGGCCATAGCTCAAGCCCACTTCTGCCCAAGCGGTAGCAAAAGCGCCCATCTTGTTTTGGTCATAGTTTATGGTTTGCTGTGGCACGTAATCCAGCCCCTCACGGATAAACAAGGCGGTAGGCTCAGAAAGGTCTTCGGCAGAAACAAACACCCTAGCCGCAGTATGAAAGCCAAAGGCATTCTTACCGTGACTCAGCGTAAAGCTTGGTCCATCTACTCTAACATTGGCAGCAGCATGTTTTTGCTTGCCGTTAGTTCGGTACAAAGACGTTGGAATATTGCCCTTAAAAACATCATCCCAAACGTAGTAATCGCCCTTACCGAAATACGAGAAGTTATTCCAAGCAAAGGCATCTACACCCACAAGGTTAATATCTAACCACGCCTTGCTATCAACCATACTAGATGGATTGAGCGGCATTCCGGTGGTTCCCGCATAATTACTGTTGGCAAGCCCTAATCGTTCTTGGGCAAAGACACTTGTTGTACACGATACGCATGCAACAAGACTGAGGGTTCTGGCATTCATGGTTCGGTTGGTTTTGGTTAATGCAAGAACCTCAGATGCCAGCGGAATAGTATTACAAGATTCCGACTAAGTTTAATAGTGTGAAAGTTTGCAACATAATTATGGATATGGCAGAATGAGCAGACGTGTTAGGCCTTTGAAAAACAAAAAGGTCTGCAAATGCGCTATAAGCGCGTTTGCAGACCCCTACTCACCTATCCGAACAGATAGTTAGAGTTTTGTAGCTCCTTTAATCAGGTTCTCGTAATCAACCATACTCTGTTTAACTAGCCCCTGAGCCACTTCTCTGTTCTGAAACTCTTCTACATCCACGGTTTTGTTCTCCAATTTCTTGTAGTCTTCAAAAAAGATTCGGAGTTCTCTCAGAAAATGTTTTGGTAATTCCTCAATATCGTTGATGTGATTCACACTCATATCGTACTCTGCAACAGCGATTATTTTATCGTCAGAAGCACCACCATCAAGCATGCGCATAACCCCAATAACCTTTGCCGAAACAAGACACAAAGGCAC
>DMRV01000332.1 GCA_003456455.1 Flavobacteriales bacterium | reverse complement strand
TCAACCTTTTTTAGGACGAGACAGAATACGCTAATTCTCTAAATAATTTGCTAAGAAGTTATTCACTTCACATCAAATCGATCCAACATCATCACTTTGGTCCATGCTTTTGCAAAATCTTTCACGAAGCGTTCGTTAGCATCAGCACTGGCGTAAACTTCTGCCAAGGCACGCAATTCTGAGTTGGAACCAAAAATGAGGTCGGCCCGTGTAGCAGTCCATTTCACTTCGCCTGTTTTGCGGTCAGCGCCTTCAAACAATTCCTTGTCTTCCGAAGCGGCTTTCCAAGAATTGCTCATGCTCATCAAATTCGCAAACCAGTCGTTGCTCAAGGTTCCAGGGTTAGAAACGAAAATGCCATTCTTAGAGCCATCGTAGTTGGCATTCATGGCACGCATCCCCCCCACAAGTACAGTCATTTCTGGTGCAGTTAGAGTAAGCAGTTGTGCCTTATCTACCAGTAATTCTTCGGTAGAAAGTGTGTATTTGGTTTTTAGATAATTTCTGAAACCATCCGCCATCGGCTCCAATACGCCCATCGATTCTACATCGGTTTGTTCTTGTATAGCATCGGTTCGTCCTGCAGTAAAAGGAACCTTGATGTCGTTGCCAGCATCTTTTGCAGCTTTCTCTACGGCCGAGCTTCCTCCTAATACAATGAGGTCCGCCATGGATACTTTTCTATCGCCAGACTTGGCGTTAAAAGCTGTTTGAATTTCCTCCAACTTGCTCAAAACCTTGTTCAATTGAGTAGGATTGTTCACTTCCCAATTGCGCTGTGGCTCTAGACGGATACGTGCTCCGTTAGCACCGCCTCTTCTGTCAGAACCTCTATACGTAGATGCAGAAGCCCAAGCAGTGGTTACCAATTCGGGTACGGTCAATCCTGAATTTAGAATGCTTGCTTTCAGCGAAGCGATGTCTGAAGCATTAATCATCTTGTAATCAGCTACAGGAATTGGGTCTTGCCATAGTAAATCCTCTTCCGGAACCTCTGGTCCTAGGTAGAGCGCTTTTGGTCCCATATCGCGGTGCGTAAGTTTGAACCACGCTTTAGCGAATGCTTTCTGAAACTCATCTGGATTTTCAAAGAAGCGCCTAGAAATCTTCTCGTATTCAGGGTCAAATCGCAACGAAAGGTCTGTTGTAAGCATGGTTGGCTTATGCTTCTTATCCTTGCTAAAAGCATCAGGAAAGAAAGCCTCCGAATCTTTAGCCACCCATTGGTGTGCGCCTGCCGGGCTCTTAGTTAATTCCCACTCATTATTAAAGAGCATGGTAAAGAAACCATGGCTCCACTGAGTAGGAGTAGGGGTCCAGATAACTTCCAAGCCAGAAGTGATGGCATCGCCACCTTTTCCTGATTTGTAGGTGCTTTTCCATCCAAATCCTTGTTCTTCAATATCCGCAGCTTCTGGTGCAGCACCTACTAATGCGGCATCCCCAGCTCCGTGTGTCTTACCGAAGGTATGACCACCTGCAATCAATGCTACGGTTTCCTCATCGTTCATTCCCATTCTTGCAAAAGTCTCGCGGATGTCGATGGCTGCTGCTTTTGGGTCAGGATTTCCGTTAGGCCCTTCCGGATTTACGTAGATAAGTCCCATTTGAACTGCCGCTAGTGGGTTCTCTAATTCGCGGTCGCCTTTGTAGCGTTCATCCGCCAACCATTCCTTCTCCTTACCCCAATAAACATTGCTTGCTGGTTCCCACACATCTTCGCGACCACCGCCAAAACCGTATGTCTCAAATCCCATAGATTCTAATGCTACGTTTCCGGTAAGTATCATCAAATCGGCCCAAGACAGTTTGCTGCCATATTTCTGCTTGATGGGCCAAATAAGTCTGCGTGCCTTATCAAGGTTTCCGTTGTCTGGCCAGCTGTTGAGTGGAGCAAAACGTTGCTGCCCTTCTCTAGAGCCACCACGGCCGTCTCCAGTTCGGTAGGTTCCGGCACTGTGCCACGCCATGCGAATGAAAAACGGACCATAATTCCCATAATCTGCAGGCCACCAATCTTGCGAATCGGTCATCACCTTTCGTAGGTCAGCTTTAACCGCTTCATAATCCAAGCTGTTGAATTCTTCTTCGTAATTGAATTCCTCACCCATTGGGTTAGATAGGTTGGAATGTTGCCTCAAAACAGTAAGGTCTAGCTGATTTGGCCACCAGTCTCTATTGGTGGTTGGTTGTTCTTTTTTACCCATATGAAATGGGCACTGTCCTTTGCTTTCTGACATATTGCTGTGGTCTTTGTCACCTTGTTCGCAACCCACAAGGGCTGCCGCAAGACCAGTTAGTAGAAGTAGTTTTTTCATGGTTTAATTGTTTACACGTCTTAGCTTTTGTTCTGGACCAAAGGTGAACGCGAAATAATTATAAATCAAATCAATAATTTCTATACTTATATAACTATTGACTATATACTGGATTTATGCGTATGCTTAAACAAGGTTTTTTGTTACTCAGGTAGCATGGAGTTTTTATAAACTATATCGATGCTTCGATAAGTGGGTGGCAGGTTCTATTCCAAACTCCCTAGCCAATCAAAGGCTTCTTCTTTGGTCTTAAACATGCGCATGGGCACTTTTGGTGTAAATAGGTGGTTGATAGCGTTACCTATAAACCGAACAGAAGTAGAACTCTCTTTTACAGCTGAGGCAGAGGCAAACAAATACAGATTGTCCCCAATGTATTTTCGCTCTTGATGACCTAGGCTTTTCATCTGCGTGTTGTCGGAATAAAAAGGCATTGGTTTACCATCAGTAACCTCAACAAAAACAGCAAGCAATTCTTCTAATTGAGAAAGTGTAATGGTGTCAAGATTAGCCGCAGCTACAAACGATAGGATGCCGTTTTCTAAAAGCACTACTTTTCCAAAATCTAGCGCCATTTCCTTCTTCACCAATTCCATTACCCAAAAATAGTAAAGCAGCATCAACATGAATTTTCATTTAAAAAATCGTGCTTCTTAAGTGAGATTTCATTGTGAAAAGAGACTTTTTTCATAATCAGCGTCAGTTGTAAACATGACGAAAGTCTGATACGTGGTTAAGGCGTAAATTACTTTAGTTTAAAAGTTGGCAAGGTGCTGCGCACCAGACATGTCAACTAAAACAGCGGCTTAATGAATGAACTCGGACAGGTGTTAATTACGAAAGCTTCAGGCGAAAGGCAGCCGTTTGATGTGCATCGCCTGCGGAAATCGCTTATGCGGTCCAAGGCAGATTCTGATGCTATTCAGCAAGTAATCGTGGCTATTGAGTCGGAGTTATACGATGGAATGAGTACCTCAGAAATTTACAAAAAGGCTTTTTCTATGCTACGTAAGGCGTCAAGTTCAGCTGCCGCGCGATATAAGCTGAAAGCGGCCATATTAGAGTTGGGGCCTTCTGGTTTTGCCTTCGAAAAATTTGTAGAATCTGTGCTTAAAAGCGATGGCTACAGCACACAAACAAACGTAATGGTGCAAGCTTGTGTAAAACACGAACTAGATGTGGTTGCAGAACGCGACAACGTAGTTTGCATGGTAGAATGCAAGTTTCATAGCGATAGAAAAAAGTATTCAGACGTGAAGGTTCCGCTTTACATCCAATCTCGCTTTAAAGATGTGGAATCTGCTTGGCAGAAAATGCCAGAATATGAGGGAAAACGGTTTGAAGGTTGGGTAGTTACCAATACACGGTTTTCTACGGATGCAGAGGATTATGGCAAGTGCGTGGGACTAACGCTTTTAAGTTGGGATAAGCCCGTAGGTGCCAGTTTAAAACAGCGGATAGATGAAGCAGGTTTGCATCCTGTAACAAGTTTAAATACACTGACTGTAGCTGAGAAAAAAGCACTGTTGGAACAAGACGTGGTTTTGAGTTCTGCCTTATGCCACCATCCTATTTTATTGGATAAACTAGGCTTGAGTAAGACACGGAAGAGAAAGGTTTTAAAGGAAGCGCATGACTTATGCGAATTGAATGAAAAAGTCGAATGATATGAGCATGAAAAACAACATAACCGTTCACTTTTTGGGAGCGGCAGGAACCGTTACAGGTTCAAAGTTTCTGATAAATACGGGGGAACATAAGGTTCTGGTAGACTGTGGCCTGTTTCAAGGGCTAAAGCAACTCCGCTTAAAAAACTGGGACCAGTTTCCTGTGAATGTGCCTGAGATTGATGCAGTGGTTTTAACGCATGGCCACATGGATCATACGGGTTATTTACCTCGCTTGATGAAGATGGGCTACAAAGGCCCCATTCATGGCACAAGACCCACGCTTGAAATTGCAGAAATTATTCTTCGTGATAGTGCCAAAATTCAAGAGGAGGAAGCAAAAAAGGCTAATAAAGAAGGTTATTCTAAACACCATCCAGCGGAACCGTTGTACACCGTTAAAGATGCAGAACAGGCCATTGCACACTTCAACTCAATGGACGAAAATGTGTGGATAGAACTTTTCCCTGAAGTTAAAATGCGTTTTCAATACAACGGACATATCATTGGTGCCACGTTTATTGAGATGGATATTTACGGAAAAAGATTTGTGTTTTCTGGAGATATTGGTCGGTCGGAAGATGAATTGTTAAGAGCACCTAAAAAGCCTCAAAAGGCAGATGTTTTGTTTATAGAAAGCACCTATGGCGATAGGTTGCATAGCGAAGAAAACCTGGAAGAAAGACTGGCAGAAATCATCAATAATACCTACGAAAAAGGCGGCACACTCATCATTCCAAGCTTTGCGGTAGAACGTACGCAAACGCTTATGTATGTTATCTGGAAGCTGAAACAGAAAAAGGCCATTCCAACTATGCCAATGATAATGGATAGTCCAATGGGCGCTAATGTGCTAAAGGTGTTTGAAGATAATCGGGACTGGCACGAACTGAAACTAGAAGAATACAGAGGTATGTGTAATGCGTTTCGCATTGTAAAGAGTTACAAAGAAACGTGGGAGATAATCAGCAAGAATGAGCCTAAAATTGTGATTGCCGGTAGCGGAATGATAAGTGGCGGACGTGTGTTGACGTATCTGCAACAATACATCGGA
>DMRV01000068.1 GCA_003456455.1 Flavobacteriales bacterium | reverse complement strand
CATAGAGGTACAAGTAAACTTAGTAGAGTTTACTGAAGGCAGCGTAAGTGTGCCATTACAAATAATCGCTGACAAGCCAGAGTCTGTAAAAGTCTTTCCGAATGAAGTCGAAATCAAGTATCAGGTTCCGCTAGCAGATTATGACAAGGTGAAATCAGAGCAATTTCGGGTTTCAGTCGTCTTGAACGAAAACAGCCTTAAGCAGTCATCACTTGTAGTTAATATTGACAGGAAACCAGAAGAGGTAACTCAAGTTAGAGTACGTCCGACTCAAGTTGAATTCATTGTCCAAAAATGAAAATTGTAGGAATTACAGGCGGAATTGGAAGTGGTAAAACCACGGTATGCAAAGTTTTTCAAGAATTGGGAGTTCCTGTTTATTATGCCGATGATAGAGCGAAAGAGCTGATGAACACAAACAAAGCTTTGAAAAACAAGATTATTCAAGCATTTGGAGAAAAAGCTTACTCAAAAACTGGATTAGACAAAACCTATTTGGCACAACAAATATTTGGCTCTAATGAGAAGCTATCTATAATTAATGGTTTGGTGCATCCAGCAGTTGCTAATGATTTTGAGGAGTGGCTGGAGGAACATAGTAGTTACAAGTATGTGCTAAAAGAGGCAGCAATTCTATTTGAAAGTGGCGCTTATCAGCATGTGGATGTAACCGTTCTTGTTATTGCTCCCGAGAATTTGCGATTTGAACGAGTAATGAACCGTGACGGCTCTACGAAAGAGGATGTTCTGAAACGAATGAAGAACCAATGGACGCAGGAGCGTAAAATAAAGCTGGCCAACCATATTTTAAATAATGATGGAACCCAGTTGCTTATTCCTCAGGTAATGGACTTACACCAAAAATTCGTGACTCCCTCTACACAGGGCTCTGCTAATATTCCTTCTTAACAGACTGGATGAAATTTATCATCTGAATCCAGTATTCAGTCTCGCCATCCGTTCCTTTATCTAGGCAAGCCGCTCCGTGAGCACCACCTTTAGGTGGAGCGAAATATATTTTCTTTTTACTCCTAATTGCATTAGCAATTGGGTCAGTATATCCCTTTTCATCTGAACCGCAAGCAATAAACGTTGGCTTTGTGAGACCTCTTGCTGCTTTAGCCACATCCAATTTCTTACCAAAATACTCTCCGGGGCTAAACGCAACAACGGCTTTAACCTGAGACATTTCCGCTCCAAGCTTTATCGCTAAAGACGCGGAATAAGAGCTCCCAAAAATGATTACCGGTTTACGGGCAATGATGTAAGCTTTCTGAATAGCGGCCCTCATATCAATTTCCGCATCCAAGTATTCAGTTCCGAGCTCAGTATTCTTAGCAAGAACATAGGTTTCATTCACAATAAAATTGGCCTCTTTCCCTGAACGAAGATCAACAGCCATGCAGTTCAACTCTAACTTATTCAACTTGATAGCAATTCGCTGGAATTCACCACGACTTGATTGTGCCTTATGGAACAAAACAATCCACGGGTAATCTGGATTCGCCTCATACATATCAGCTGTGATAGTTACACCATCTTTTGAAGGAAACTTTACGCGCCTAGCAGTCTGTGCTTGAAGGCTTAGTGTGCCAACTACGGAAATCAACAGCACGAATACAAAACTCAATCTCATCATTGTCGAAAATTACGGTTGCTTACGCTGCGATATCAATTTATGTTCCATTTTTTCCAACAGGCTATTATTAAAAAACCCTGTTCGAACAAACGAACAGGGTTTTCCCTAATTCAAACCTAGTGACAGGTTATTTTTCAGCAAGAACAATAACCTTGTTGTTGTTCATTTCCACAACACCACCTCCAATCTCGAAATACTGAATATCGCCATCGGTTGCTTCCACTTTCACTCGACCTTTTACCAAGGTTGAAACCATAGGAGCATGATTATTCAAGATGCCAAAAAGACCTTCTTTACCAGGGAGTTGCACATGCTTGGCTTCTCCTTCAAAAATCTTTTCGTCTGGTGTTACAATCTCTAGTTGCATTCGTTCAAGGTTTTAGGTTGAAAGCAATTAAGCTTCGGCCGTCAATTTCTTTCCTTTCTCAATAGCTTCTTCAATAGAACCTACCAAGTTAAAAGCTGCTTCTGGATACTCATCAACTTCTCCATCCATAATCATATTGAAGCCCTTGATTGTGTCAGCAATATCAACGTAAGCGCCTGGTAATCCTGTAAACTGTGTTGCTACAAAGAATGGCTGTGAAAGGAAACGCTGAACACGTCTTGCTCTGTGTACAATTAATTTATCTTCTTCAGAAAGTTCATCCATACCAAGAATCGCAATAATATCCTGAAGCTCTTTGTAACGCTGTAGCGTTTCAATAACTCTCTGTGCAGTGTTGTAGTGCTCATCACCAACAATTGCTGGAGTAAGAATTCGTGAAGTTGAATCCAATGGATCAACTGCTGGATAAATACCAAGCTCCGAAATCTTACGGTTAAGTACCGTAGTTGCATCCAAGTGAGAGAATGTAGTTGCTGGCGCAGGGTCTGTAAGGTCATCCGCAGGTACGTAAACCGCCTGTACAGATGTAATAGAACCTCTCTTTGTAGAAGTAATACGCTCTTGCATCAATCCCATTTCAGTTGCCAATGTCGGTTGGTAACCTACAGCAGATGGCATACGACCAAGAAGTGCAGATACCTCAGAGCCAGCTTGTGTAAATCGGAAAATGTTGTCGATAAAGAAAAGGATGTCACGACCTCCTGATTTCTCATCTCCATCACGGAAATATTCCGCAATTGTCAATCCTGAAAGTGCAACTCTAGCACGCGCCCCAGGAGGCTCGTTCATTTGTCCGAAAACAAATGTTGCTTTTGATTTCTTTAATTGTTCGTGGTCAACCTTAGAAAGATCCCATCCACCTTCTTCCATGTTTTCACGGAAAGCATCACCGTAATCGATAATACCAGCTTCAATCATCTCTCTTAGAAGGTCATTTCCTTCTCTTGTTCTCTCTCCAACTCCAGCAAATACAGACAGGCCACCGTGTCCTTTTGCAATGTTGTTAATTAGCTCCTGTATAAGTACAGTTTTACCTACACCAGCACCACCAAACAAACCAATTTTACCACCTTTTGCATAAGGCTCTATAAGGTCAATCACCTTAATTCCAGTAAAAAGCACCTCTGTTGCAGTTGACAAATCCTCAAACTTAGGTGGCGCTTGGTGAATAGCGTATCCGCCTGTTTTATCACAGTCAGCCATACCATCAATTGGATCGCCTACAACGTTAAAAAGACGGCCATAAATTTGTTCGCCAATTGGCATAGTAATAGGAGCTCCAACCGCTCTAACTTCAGTTCCACGACTCAAACCGTCTGTAGAATCCATCGCAATTGCACGAACAGTGTTCTCACCAACGTGTTGTTGACACTCAAGTGTTACAACCTGTCCATCTGGACGAGTTACTTCAAGAGCATCAAGAATTTTAGGAAGTTCTCCATTGCTGCTGTCAAAGCTGATGTCCAAAACTGGACCAATGATTTGTGCTACTTTACCTGTTAGAGCTGACATTTATATGTTCTTTTTATACCGTTTTTAAAAGGCTCGAATTTCGGACTGCGAAAGTAGGTCATTTGACCTGTTTGAACAAGGCACGTTTAAAAAATGTCGACAACCGTTGATAAACCATTGGTTAGAGACTCAAAATTCTTGGTTTTTTTTGGGTGTTCCAGCCATTCCAGTTTGGTTGAGCGAAGTCGAAAACTAGTACGTGATGCCAGCCGCTGTATCCGTAGGTTTTGGCTGGATTCCAAAAACCTTCAGGAATCAAATAATATAACTTGACCATTCAAAGAAAATAATCAGTCCAAAAATGCCCAATTCACGCCAAACTTCCACGCCAAATCATTCACGGGATAATGCGGCACGTGGTAATACGTATAACCGAGCCATCCAGCATTCAAATGCTCCACTTTGAAAAACGCTCTCAGCTTCTTAACTCGAATATTTAGGAAGACATCAATAAACGGATAGTTGCCCACTTGCCTTTCGTTCTGAATATGAAACTCGGAAAGAGCAGGGTTATAGCTATTTGCATAATACGCCATCGAATAACTTACTTCCGCTCCAATCTGCAATCGAAGCTTCTTCTTAAACAAATCGTTCTGATAATAAATCATACCGCGGCCAAGCGCTAGTGGAACACGAATATCATCACCAGTGGGTTTAAACTGAACAGCCCCATCTAACACCACATGAAACCAACGCATCCTGAAATGCTCCTGTAGTCGAAGTACCATCAGCTGATTAACAGCGTTACTCTGATACGGAAGTCTATCTGTTCCAAACGCTACAAGATTATCTAAAATGTGATAGGTAAAAGTCCCTTTGAACCGGAGCTTCGATTGCTCATACGCCAAACCAGTCTTCAAATGCTGAGTCTGAACCCAATTATTATCCCACACAAAATGATTGCTGATGTAGTTATCCGTTATATAATCTGGCCTGAAAAGAGAGTAATTGACAAACGCAGAAAAATGTGATTTTCCAACCAAGTAATCAAATTGCCCATCAACCTTGAAATCCCAAATGTTATATCCATAAACCATAAAGTTCCCAGCAGCCTTCCAATCTATCTCTCCAAACAACTTCCCATTCACATTCCCCAGAACAGAAACATTATGAATCCCATCAATATAAACTGAATCATAAGCCACTCTATGAAAATCGTACTGAGCACCGACTGCTAGCCGATTTAATATTCTGTCACCAATTGAATCCGACTTCACCAGCTCAAACCGCAACTCATTTGAGACACTCAATACCGAAGTAGAATCATACGTTGCCGATGAGTCGGTATAAACATTCTCGTAGAAATCCGAACCCGCTTCAATCAGATTTCGATAAATCATACTATGATTTGTAACCGAGAATAAATGGGAAATTGCTGGCCGATAAGGTTCTATGCCCGTTGTAGAATCTTGCTTGGATAAGAAAACCCGGTGCTCTAAACCCAAATCAAAACCTTTCCAATGATTACTTGATTGAGTTAAATTGATTGGAATAAAGGCTCTGTCAGAAGTTACATTACTCTCGAACGAAGTATCAGTCGCTATGCCGCCATTTTCTTCTGCTAGCAAATTAGAATAATTGAACATAAGCACAGCCTTATAACGGTCATCTTTTGACCGAAACGTTGTAAATACCGACATATCCGTATAAACATTCCGTTGACTCGCGTAAAAACCTTCAGACACGTCACGATTGAAACTGAATCCAAGATTCAGTAGCTTTCCAAAGCTGCGTGTAAAATTGGCAAGGAGATAGTTCTCCCGATTGACTCCATTCGAATACTGAACATTAGAGAACATCTTCTCAGAGATGAGGAAAGTCCGTTTGTCTAGCGACTTCCAATAGCCACTTCGAGAAGTTCTGAAATTAAAACCGAAGGGACGGTCAAAAGCAAAAAGCACCTTGTGGTCAGCTGAACCCAGGTTACCTAGGTCATTTCTTACTTGTGAATTCTCATAAAGCGGATGATAATTATGCGTTCCGTGAACGGCATTTAGCATATACTTCCCTTCCTCGCCATACAGCCAATTCTTAAACATGAATTGCTTTACGTTCAGCGTATCAGAAACGTTGGAAGGGAATAGAGAATCAATATGAAACTTACCATTCTGAGTAAATCCATCAACCGTCACCAGACATAATCCGGCAATCAACAAAAATACTAGAGCTATCCGAGTGTTAAATGACAAAACGATGGGAAAGTATAGAAAACAAAAAACCCCGACCATTATTACATGGTCAGGGTTTAAAATAAATTAAGGCAACGACATACTCTCCCACATGTTACTGTAGTACCATCTGCGCTGGTGAGCTTAACTTCTCTGTTCGGAATG
>DMRV01000004.1:992-4050 GCA_003456455.1 Flavobacteriales bacterium | reverse complement strand
CAATGAAGGGGATTCTTGAATACACTGATGAACCAATTGTTTCCTGCGATATCATTAGCAACCCCCATAGCTGTATATTCGATTCTGAGCTCACTTCCGTTATAGGAAAGATGGTGAAAGTGGTTGGATGGTACGATAATGAGTCTGGTTACTCTAACCGAATGGCCGACCTTATTGTCAGGTTAGGTGCTTAAACTGCCGTGATGGACAACTCCGTACCGTCCCAAACAGTAAAGTGCGGTTCTTTAAACCAATGCCCAAGATTGATGTAGCGGGAGTTGTCACCCACAACCCGGTCTATCAACAAGTGGCGGTGGCCAAAAATGAAATAGTCGAAGTGTTCCGTTCTAAGAACAGACTTGCAGTATTGTAATAACCATTCATTCTCATCGCCTTGATAAACTTCATCCAGTTCTAAGTTGGCTTCGCGGCTTCTTCCGCTCCAGAAATTGGCTAATCCAACACCAATATCGGGGTGAATCCATTTGAAAAGCCAAATGCAGAGCGGGTTCGAGAATACTTTCTTAATGAATTTGTACCCGTGGTCGCCAGGACCAAGGCCATCACCATGACCAATAAAGAACTTCTTACCGTTCAATTCTTTGGTAATCGGTTCATGGTGCATTTTAACGCCTAGTTCTTCTTCAAAATAGTTGAACATCCACATATCGTGGTTGCCCGTGAAAATATGAACCTGAATTCCCTTGTCGCATAGTTCAGCAATCTTAGCCTGAAACCGAACAAACCCTTTCGGAACAACTGTTTTGTACTCGTACCAAAAATCGAATAAATCTCCTACCAAATACACTTCCGCAGCGTCTTGAGAGATTTTATCCAGCCATTTAACCAGTATGAGCTCACGCTCGCGGCTCTTTTCCTTATTCGGAACGCCTAGATGAAAATCGGATGCGAAGTAGGTTTTGGTTTTATCAGACATTTAATCCAACAGCTTTTTTAATCGTTTCTGCGGTTTCAGTTCGTTGAGGTTGAAGGTAAAACGAATTTGTTGTCCGTAGTTTTTCGTGTTCAGCTTTACATCCTCTCTAATATCTTGTGAGTAAAGGAATGGGAAGTGAAATTCCAGTACGTCTCTTATAAGAATAACGCTCACCCCAAACTCAGCCAAGAATAATTGCGAACCGGGGAATACATTCTGAGCATTGGCGTAGGTACCAATACTGGCAAAAAACTCAATAGGAATCTTTCTATAAAGCGTAGAACTAAGATTAAGCGCTACCAACCAATCATTCGATTGTCCTATTCTAATATTACTCTTAAACCCACCATCGGCTTCCATTATTTGCTGTTCTAGAAAACCGTTTCCCGGATTTCTGCCAATGAATGTTCCATCATACAGATAGTCTTGGTACTCTAAGAATGAATTCATTCTGAAATTGAAACCGGGAGTAGAGGAGCGGAAAAAGAATTTCCCAGCGAAAAAGCGCGCGCGAATACCGTACCCTTTCTTGAATTTGAAACGGTAAATAGCTTCTAGGCTGAGTTTAGCTTCGTTATTCAGCCATTGAAAATCTGTGTTTACTTCCCCGATATGTGGTGAGAATTCGCACTTCCAGTGATGGGTTATCTGTGGAATATTACGAATCAATTCCCCCTTTTCGGTGAAATACATTGTATTCCTTAACCGTAAACTATTCTCTGTATTACTGCGCCTGTTACTGGAACGAAAATCAAACCGTACTATTTGTCGTAAAAGGTTGCGGGGCACCTGCGGACTGTACTTATCTGTTGGATTGTAGTACGGCCACACACGGTTAACATTAAACCGTTGTCCCGCCAATGAAAAAGTGACATTCGTGAACTTACTTGTAGGATGGATACTGTACGAAACCCTGCCAGAACCTGTAATGGTTTTAGACTTAAAGGCGTACATGGGCATAAGCATGTAGGAAAACTTGTTGCTCGGCAGAATGTCGTTGTATATGGCTGCACCAAGCATGAAACCATCGTATGTGTTCCAACCAACCGTTGGCGCCAATGCAAATTGAGAACGGTACGGGTTCTCGAAATAGGCTGCAAACCTAGGTTGGAGCTTCTCCACTTTGCGGAACACGCCATTCACCCGCATGGTATTGTTCTTTCTGTTGATGTCTGGAGTAACTTCTTGTCCGTCTAAAATAACTTGGTCGCAATCGGCACAATCAATTTCAATCCATTCAGTGTTTTCAATTCCTATGAACCACTTGGTAGAAACGGTGTCTTTACCTGACATCAGACTCAACGGAAATGGTCCAGCTATCTTTCCATTGTTCCGAACCTTAACTCGTAATTTTCCTTCCTCTTTTTTAATCCGAGAAACGGAGTAGTCCATCTTCCGTGTACTTCGGATGACATCATCAAAAAACCATTTTAAGGAATCTCCTGTCACTTCAATTACCACGGCTTCAAAATCTTCTGGCTGCGGATGTTTGAACTTCCATTTTTGGAAATATACAGACATGATTTCGTCCATTTTATCCTCACCCAAATAAGCCATTAAGTAGTTGAAGGCAACGGCTGTTTTTACATAGACGATGCTTCCGTAGTTGGTGCTGGTGTAGCTTTCTGAACTTGATTCTATCGGTTGGTCAGTATTCGCTCGAGCCGCAACGGAATAAACATGTTGTCCTAAACTCTTGTGCTTCATATTATAAACACCCGCCACTTTCATCCCAAAATCAATCAGCTTTCTTCCGCCATAAACGTCTTGCAACATGAGGTTTGGAAACTTCCGCTTCATGTACCGAGCTTCGATAAATGAGTTCAAGCCCTCATCCATCCAAGGATGGTCGCGTTCGTTGCTTGCCAACATGCCATAGAACCAATTGTGTCCCACTTCGTGCATAATCACTTCTTCCAATGAAACGGCATCGCCACTTTCTCCAATAGTGGTTACATTGGGATATTCCATGCCGCCACCTTCAGATAGCACACCATCAACGGCTGTTACATGGTTGTAAGGATAATCGCCAACCCAAAGTGAGTAATAGTAAGTCGCATCATTTAGATATTCGATGGAGTTCTTCCATAAATCGGCCTCATTGTTCGTAAACATGGCCCA
>DMRV01000004.1:0-928 GCA_003456455.1 Flavobacteriales bacterium | reverse complement strand
TTTTTTACAGATGATGCTGGAAATGAAAGGTCGTAGTAATCAAACTCTTCTATGGCTTCTGTTTCTTTCACCTTCTGATTTAACCACGCGAGTTCTTTTTCTCCATTTATCAAATCGCCCGTGGCACCAACTACGTAGTTTTCTGGTAGGGTGATATGTACATCAAACGTTCCGAATTCGGAATAGAACTCTCCTTGTCCGAGATATGGCATTTGATGCCAGCCATTTTTATCATACACCGCTGGTTTAGGATACCATTGTGTTATCTGATATGCTTGGTCTAAATGACCTAATCGGGAGAAAATGCCTTTCGGAATTTGAACTCTGAATGGTGTAGTTATGGTAATTCGTTCTCCAGGTTCGAGTGGTTCGTTTAGGAAAACGCGACAAATGTCTTTGTTCTTGTAGTCAAGTTCTATGCGAGCCTTTTCCCCGTTTACCTGAAAATCAAGACTGTCAATCCAACCTCTATCGCGATAGTTTGAGAAAAAGAGCGTTAAGTCATCATCCTCGCGCATCTGTTTAGACAGAGCGGTTTGTCCATCCTTGTATGCATTTGGCCAAATATGAAACCAGATGTAGGTGAGAGTAGAAGGGGAGTTGTTTACGTACTCAATGGTTTCGGAAGCATGCAACTGATGTGCTTCGTCATCTAGCGCAACATGAATCTCGTAGTTGACTTCCTGTTGGAAATAGTCTTGAGCCGAAAGAGTACATGGGAGATGGAGAAAAAAAAACACAGTCATTGCGAAAGAGGCACGACTGAAGCAATCTACTACTTGATATAAGAAAGATTGCTTCGTTCCTCGCAATGACGTTCGGTTTTCTGACTCGGCTAGGTCGTTAGCGTTGAAGCTATCCAAATATTTCTTTAAGCTTTTGTTCCAACTGATCTCCACGTAAACCTTTGGCAATAATTACTCCATTT
>DMRV01000082.1 GCA_003456455.1 Flavobacteriales bacterium | reverse complement strand
TTACGTTTAGAGTCCATCCGTGATGTAAGTCAAGTGCAAATGCGCCTACCAGTTCGTGTAGGAGATTACACCGACTTCTACAGCAGTAAAGAGCACGCCACAAATGTTGGAACGCTTTTTCGCGATCCTGCAAATGCCTTGCTACCAAACTGGTTGCATATTCCTGTTGGCTACCACGGTAGAGCTTCTTCCATAATCGTAAGCGGCACAGACATTCATCGTCCGAAAGGACAAACAAAAGCAGATGATGCTGATGCGCCAAGCTTCGGCCCTTGTCGCCTACTCGATTTTGAGTTGGAAATGGCCTTTATCGTAGGGAAGTCGAATGAGCTAGGAAGTTCTATTTCGGTTGAAGATGCCGAAAGTCACATTTTCGGAATGGTTGTTTTTAACGATTGGAGCGCAAGAGATATTCAGAAATGGGAGTATGTTCCGTTGGGACCATTCCTTGGAAAGAACTTTGCTTCTTCTATCTCTCCTTGGATTATTACTATGGAAGCTTTAGAACCGTTCAGAACGCCAAGCCCGGAGCAAGACCCAAAGGTTCTCCCGTACTTAGAGATGAAGAAAGACCACAATTTCGACATCAAATTAGAGGCGATTATCGAAACTTCAAACGGAGATTCTAAGACAGTTAGCAACTCCAATTTCAAGTATATGTATTGGAGCATGGCTCAGCAATTGGCGCATCATACCGTAAATGGTTGCAATATGCAGGTAGGTGATATGTGTGGTTCAGGAACGCTTTCTGGCCCAACGCCAGACAGCTATGGTTCTATGCTTGAAATCTCTTGGAAAGGAACCAAACCAGTAGCCATGCCTGACGGAACTGAACGTAAGTTTCTTCAAGACGGGGACTCCGTCATTATGAAGGCTTTCTGCAAAAAAGATGGAAAACGTGTTGGATTTGGTGAGGTAAGGAGTAAAATTTTACCTTGCAAAAAAATGGGAGATTAAAACTAGAAATGAATCAAAATTTAGTTTTTCTGGGTCACCATAAATGCGCATCGACATGGATGGGGAAAATTTTTTACGGAATCCAGTCTGCGACTGGTTGGTCTATAAAGTATGGGCTAGACCCATCTCAGAAAATTAATATTATTGGCAACGCCAAGTATGAGTATTTAGAGTCATACGATTCATTTATTGGGGTGCATTTAATTAGAGACCCTAGAGATATTATCATTTCCGGATATCATTCACATAGAAAAACCCACCCTACCGATAAATGGCCTCAATTAATTAAATTTCGAGATAAGCTTACTTCAGTAAGCTTTAGTGAGGGGCTAATATTAGAGATGGACTTTATTGCTCATCATTTGGAAGACATGATGAATTGGAATTACGATGACCCCAATATTCTAGAACTTCGATTTGAAGACATAACAACACAACCAAATTGGCAAGAATTTTTCCATTTTCTTGGTCTATCCTCTCGAGATGGAAAACACAATACTATTCAATACAACATAAAACGGGCGCTGAACAAGTTGTATAACCGAGGACTATACCCCTCTCAATTTCAGCAGATGCATCTGCCTCAATCCGTTATTGATGAGATTCCCATCCAAAATTCCTTCAATAAATTATCTGGCGGTAGAAAAAAGGGTGAAACCAACGAAAATTCACATTACAGGAAAGGTCTATCTGGTGAATGGCAATCTATTTTCACGGAAGAGCACAAATTGTATTTCAAATCTAAATTCCCGGGCTTATTAGAAAAGTTGAATTATGAATCTGATGCTAATTGGTAGTCTTCCCGAAAATCGTAAAACGTTCTGCGAGAAAAACCGCAAACTTGTTGGGTTTGGAGAGGTAAGAACCAAGGTTTTACCTGCAACATAATCCTACTCAAACTTGAAACAACAAAAAAGGCCGAGCAAATTGCTCGGCCTTTCAATTTCTAGGAGTATGCTGAATTATTCAGCAGCTTCCTCTACTGCTTCTTCAACTGCTTCGCCAGCTTCAGTAGCCAATGAATCAACAGCCTCAACTGCTTCTTCCATAACTTCTTCCACTTCCTCAGCAACTTCTTCAACTGCCGCTTCTTCAGCAGGAGCTTCTTCTGTAGCTGGAGATGAACATGCAACAAATGATGCAAAGAAAACAGCAACAAGTACGTTGCTCAATAATGTAGACTTCTTCATGATTTAATAAGTTTGGTTTATGAGAACTGCAAACGTACCAAAAACACCGACAACTGTTATAGAATGTTAATAAATACATCACAATTGTGGGAAAATGCAACTAAATGACATCTAACCGTTGTTAACACTCCGTGCTGAATACTTCTAAACCAATGTCTGCGTTACATAATCCCCTACCGATACATTTGCTTTAGCTAATGATTTGGATTAAAAGAATTGTATTTGTTCTGTTTTTGCTGCTGTTTCTGTTGTCGGCATTAGTGGGTTTCGTTACGTGGAAGTATGCTGATGACCTGAAGGCATATGCATTAGATGGCGTTCGTGAAGCCATAACTACAGAGCTTTCATTTAATGAAGATGTAGTTCTTTCTTTTTGGAAGGATTTCCCTCTTGTGGCAGTTGAAATATTGGATATTCAGATAGAAGATTCATTCAAAACCGATACGCTGCTGAAGGTTGAGAAAGCCTTTGTTCAATTCAACCTGATTAAAATTATTCAAAACAAGTTCACAATTGAAGGAATACGCGTTACAGACGGATTTATCAAGCTCAGAAGGAACGAGCGCGATGAATGGAATTTCAAAGTCTGGAAAGACATTGAGTCTGAAGACGGAAAATCGAAAGTTGATTTCAGCATTGAGATTCTAACGTTGCAGAACATTCACCTCGATTATGACGACCGCATGATTGATTTGAACATTCAGTTCCTATCAGAAAAATCGAAAATAAAGGGGCGTTTTACCAATGAGAACACCCGCTTGGGCTTGAGCCTTAATGGATTTATGGGCCGTCTTACAACCGTTGGTAACGATAGAATTGTTGAGTTGCCACTGAGTTTGGCAGGTGTGCTAAACATCAATTCCTTGGACAGGATTTACACCATAGAAATGGGTAACGCCATTTTAGCTGGTAATGAAATGGTGCTAGATGCAGAATGGACAATCATCGAAAATGGTACTAACATGGAAATGAAAGTCCATGCTGGAAACATAGAGCCGTTTGTGTTGCTCCCACATATTTGGCCACAAATCCCTGAGAACATACGTAAGCTCAATTTAGACGGCAATGCTGATATCATCTTTACACTTAACGGTCCTTTCACAAAGGAACAAGGGCCACAACTTGACGCCACTATTCGACTGAGAAATGGCGGTCTAGCTTTTCAGAATACAGACGTTTACAATCTAAATTTTGAGGGGAAATTATTTATGAAAGACATCAAGCAATCCAAGGCGATGAAAATCACCTTTGAATCTTTTGACATCCAAACACCCAAAGGAAAAGTGACAGGAAAAGGAACGCTTACCGATTTGACCAACCCTCGCTTGAGATTAACTACAACAGGTACTTCGCGCTTAGAAGAAATTATTACCGTGGCAGCTATAGAAAATCAAATGGTAGGTAGCGGTAGTATTTCATGGGAACTGGATTTTGAAGGTCCACTTGGCAAGGAATTCCAAACCACCATTAACGAATTGAAACAAATGCATTGGTCTGGAAATGTGCTATTGACCGGAGCTGAAATGCAATTTAATTCCAATATTCCTGAGATTAAAAACCTGAGTGCTAAAATTGAAATGGAGTTGGGAAAAACGTCCATAAAAGAATGTGCTGGTAAAATTGGTCACCTCCAATTTGACGGCAACCTGGAAATTGCTCAGCTAAAGAAGATTCTAACCGAAGCTTCATCTCCAATAAACCTTTCTGGCAATATTCATATTGTAGAATTGGATATACAAAAACTCCCAAACGAATGGAAGTTTGAATCTGAATCCACAGAAAATGTAGCTACAACACGTTTAGTTACTGCTAAGATTAATTCCAGTATTGACAAGATTATTTTCAACGATTTCACGGCAACTTCGGTTGAAGGAAATCTTAAAATGGAAACCGAGAAACTAGAAGTAACCGAACTAAAATTCAAAGCACTGGATGGTTCTATCAGTTCTAGTCTGACTTACCAACCGACCGCCAAAGGGTATGTGCTAGGCCTGAAAAGCGAACTCCGAAACATTGACATGACCAGAGCACTGGAAGAATGGAATGATTTCGGACAAACCGCAATCACATCTAAGAACCTGAAAGGTCGGGCTTCGGCTAAATTGGATATCGAAATTCACTTGGATAAAAATCAACAGGTTTTACAAGATCAACTCAGAGTTGATTCTGATATTGAAATTAGCGGTGGGGAACTGATTCAGTTTGAGCCGCTGTTGGCCATGTCCAAATTCATTAGTGTAGATGAATTGAGTCATGTGAAATTTGACACCCTTCGTAATCAGTTGAGCATTCGTGACAGCAAGCTTTTCATACCTAAAATGTCCATTTCGAGTAGCATTCTAAATGTTCAAGTTTTTGGCGAACATGCCTTTGACCAAGAAATGGATTATCACGTGAATCTTCTACTGAATGATTTGCTACGCAGAAAAGCCAGAAAGAAGGCAACGTTTGATGGCCATGAAATTGTTGACGAGCGCGGAAAAACACGGCTCTTTCTTTGGGTGCGTGGCAAGCCTGGCGATATTAAAGTTGGCTTCGACAAACGGGAAGTAAAACAGAAACTGAAGGAGGATTTTAAGAAGGAAGGTCAGACCATTAAACAGTTATTCAAAGAGGAATTTGGGGGCGGTAGCGCGAAGGAAGAAGAACCGGAAGCCATTCAGTTTAAGCTGGAGGAAGAGGAATCTGATTCTCCAAAAGCATCGGATTCAACTACGGAAACGGAAAAACCGAAAAAGAAGAAGAAAAAGAAGGGCTTCTTTAATACCGAACGCGAAGAGACGGAAACAGAAGGTGGTTTTGAAATTGAGTTTGAGCCGTGAGACGCTTTCCTTCGATAAAAACTCAGGACAGGCTCTCAGCGAAGAAATTTAAATGCACCGTACTATCCGTTTGTTTCCCTGAGGAATCGAAGGGTCTCGCACTTCTCATATCTCTTTTCAGCATCTATTGCTTCATCACAATAATCTCTGCATTATTCGTTTCATTACTTTGCATGAGAAACCGAACTCAATTTCAAGTGAATTTTTATTCCCAAAAACAACGTTGGAAACAGCTGCTTATGGTGTTAGCACTTTGCATTGGTGCAGGTTCGCTTTTGTACACCAATCAGCTTGCCAATAGGTTGGCAAATCAGGAAAGAAACAAGGTTGAACTTTGGGCAAATGGCACAAAGTTTCTTGCCACCTCTGAAGATCCAAATGCAGACCTCAGTTTCGTTTTTGAAGTGGTTAAAGCCAACACAACCATTCCGCTTGTTCTCACTGATGGTGACGACAATATTATTTCGCTTAGGAATTTTGACGAAGAAAAAAGTGAAGACCCAGAATATCAATTAGAGCAACTACGCAAGATTAAAGGACATAATGAATCTATTGAGATTGAACTTTACGGAGGCACCAAAAACTTCATTCATTATGATAATTCTGACCTCTATTATCAGCTTAAATATTACCCCTATGTAAGTTTGGGAATTATCTCCATTTTCATTTTGGTAGCATATTTCGCATTCAGCTTTGCGCGTAAAGCAGAGCAAGATCAAGTGTGGGTAGGGTTGGCCAAGGAAACGGCCCATCAGCTTGGCACACCGCTCTCTTCTTTAATTGCGTGGGTTGAATACTTGAAACTGAAAAACGTAGATCCTGTCATTTTAGCGGATATGAAAAAGGATGTTTCCCGATTGGAAACTATTACCGAGCGTTTTTCAAAAATTGGCTCTGTTCCTGACTTGGTTCCGGCAAACTTGGCTGATGTTTTGAATGAAAGTGTTGATTACATGCAAACCCGCAGTTCTAAAAAAGTGGCTTTCACACTTTTAACAGATGAGGTAAAAGACGCACAAATCCCCATGAATATTCCGCTTTTTGCGTGGGTAATTGAGAACCTTTGCCGCAATGCCATTGACGCCATGGAAGGTGGTGGCGCCATTAAGGTGGGTGCAATTGACCAAGGGACAAAAGTGGCTATTGACGTTTCTGATACAGGAAAAGGAATTGCGCGTTCTAAGTTTGAAACGGTTTTCCAGCCTGGCTACACAAGTAAAAAACGCGGTTGGGGCCTTGGACTTTCCCTCACTAGAAGGATTGTAGAGCAATATCACAGCGGAAAAATTATCGTCAAGCAATCGGAAATTGGAAAGGGTACAACATTCCGAATTACACTTAATAAAGCCTGATGGCTGGGATTTATATTCACGTTCCGTTCTGCCGAAGAGCGTGCCATTACTGCGATTTCCATTTTACAACCAACCTAAAGAACACGGAACCACTGGTCCTTTCTATTCTCAAGGAAATTGAATTCCAGAAGGGTTATTTGAAAGGAGAATTCATCTCAACCATCTATTTCGGAGGTGGAACTCCTTCCCTACTCCCAACTTCAGACATCAAATCCATACTTGATAAAATCCACGAATATCACTCAGTTAAAAGCGATGCTGAAATAACGCTTGAAGCAAACCCCGAAGACCTTTCCATCGCCAAGCTCAAAGAATTAAAGGCTATTGGAGTCAACCGACTGAGTTTGGGAACACAATCGTTCATCAACTCAGAACTGAAGTGGATGAATAGAATGCACAGCGCGGAACAAGCGACTGAAGCAATTAAAAACGCCCAAAATCTTGGCTTCAACAACATCAGTATTGACCTGATTTTTGGTTTGCCCGACCAAACTATGAAAGATTGGGAGTTCAATTTAAATACAGCTTTGAAGCTAAATGTTCAGCATATTTCTAGCTACGGACTAACCATCGAAGAAAAAACCGTGCTTGGGAATCTGGTCTCAAAAGGGCTAGAAAAACAGCCTGATGATGCGCTGTCTTCGGAATTCTTTAAAATGAATATGAATGTTCTTCCAGCGAATGGATTTGAGCATTATGAGATTAGCAATTTTGCCAAAGAAGGTTTTATTTCTAAGCATAATTCATCCTATTGGAGAGGTATTCCCTATTTGGGGCTGGGTCCATCCGCCCACTCATTCAACGGAAAAACAAGACAATGGAATGTGCGTAGTAATGCCGCTTACATTTCACGCGTCTCAGATCGGAAATCGTTTTTTGAACTTGAGGAACTTACAGAAACGGACCAACTGAACGAACAGATTATGATTGGTCTGCGAACGAAATGGGGAATTGAAAAAGCCAAAATGGAAGCAATCAAAAGTGGGGCCTGGGAGCAATTGCAGTTAGGTCTTAGTAATGTAGAGACCTCGCATTTCAACTGCTCTGAGGACAGTTTGCTTCTGTCAGAAAAAGGAAAATTGGTAGCAGATAGGTTAGCATCTGAACTCTTCTTCGACTAACAGTTCTATTTTTGTCGCGAATGGAAAATTTGAAGCAAAACAAGCCGACAATTCTATTCCTGGCTAAGCTTGGAATCCTCTGTGCTGTTTACTTTCTATGGTTTAGTAAAGTTGTTTGGCAGCTTCCCATCATCAGCACGTATTACGGTCATTTTGTGCATTACACCATGCTTTCTTTAACGCATGGTAGTGTTTGGGTTCTTAACTTATTGGGTTACCAAGCAGAGGTGTTTAATGATCGATACATCGATTTGTACGACTCCATCATGAACATTTTCATCAAAAATTTCTGTTTAGGAATTGACATGATGTTTGTTCTAACGGCCCTGATTGTTTCGTTTCCTGGAAAGTGGCTAGACAGGCTTTGGTTTATCCCGTTGGGAATTGCTGGAATTCAAGTAATAAATATTGGACGCATTGTAGGCATGTCGCTCTCTTGGATTATTCTTGATAGAGGTGCTTTTGTAGATCATCATGATGTTTTCAATACAATAGCGGTTGTTTTCATTTTTATCATGTTCACCTTTTGGGTTAAGCGGTATAAAAAAGAACCTGCTCGTTAGAGCAGGTTCTCGGTAATTGCTACTCTTACCAATTCGGCAAGGTTTCCGCACCGCGACCGGGTTAACTTGACTAAGAACAGCTACGAGATTAATCTAAGCTTAACATGAATTTTAATTATTCAAAGCTTGGTCAGTCATCACTAATTCTGTCCTTTCCGAAGAAAGTGCTTTAATCAAAACAGAACCATCTGCATGGCTTATGCGAGAAAGCGTTCCATCCTTGCCTTTGATAAAACGTAGTTCCTCTAGCAGCTGAGAGTTACCTGATTCTTTAAGTAACGCCTCTAATAAAACGTATGTTTCCTGAATTGAGTTAGGTAGCAGAAGTGTTGCCGTTTCTCTGTTAACGTAGCGTTCCAATTCCAATTCTACACCTTGGTTAAACCTAAGTAGCGTGTGGTAAAGTGTATCTCTGCTACTACTCGCTTCTTTCGAAATAATAGGTTCACCATCTATTTGAAATGCACTACTGCAATACATTGGTAACAAATCAGATAACAGTCTTGGTGTTTCAGAATTAACTGGTGCATTCAACTTACTTAAGTAGCCACCAAAAATGTAGCCTTCGCGTCCTCTAAATCGAATCTTGTACCAATTGTCTTTAACCCAGCCTAGCTGTAATTCGTTATCCGTCTTTTCGATTATCTCAACCTGCTTTCCATAAGGAACTTTGGTAACTACACGAGATTTTGATTCTGGCTGCGAGCGCATATTCAATCCATTTACGGCCAGTACGTTTAAATGACTTGGATTATCCTGCGCCATGGCGTTAACACCAATGACTGTAACGAGTATTGCTAGTAGCTTTTTCATGACTTTTAGTTTTTAGGATTCTTTATTACAACCGCATCTCGTTTAGGATTATTGAACGGAAGCATCATCTCTTAACACTATTTAGCTATTGACATATTCTTGGCTTAAAGCAATCTTGTTCTAATTTTCGTCTATTTCATTTTCCATTTTTTCCCAACTCAACCGTTGAAAGATTCAGCGCAGTAAGTACCTTTGAAACTATGTCTAGTAAGATGCCAGAAATAGATCCGGAGCAGGAGAAACAGGATATTCTAAAAGCCTACAAGAAGCTTCTGCGGTCTACCAAAAGAAACGAAGCGAAAGGCGACCTCAAACTAATTAGAAAGGCGTTTGATGTGGCTTTGGATGCGCACAAGGATATGCGCAGAAAATCTGGCGAACCTTACATCTATCACCCTATCGCGGTAGCGGAAATTGTAACTTCTGAAATTGGTTTGGGAGCAAAATCAATTGTATGTGCACTACTACACGATACGGTTGAAGATACCGACCTTACGGTTGAGGACATGAGCCGCATGTTTGGCGATAAGGTTGCTCAGATTATTGATGGGCTAACCAAGCTTTCTACTGTATTGGACATTCAGGAAGACAAAAGCCTGCAAGCAGAGAATTTCCGAAAGATGTTGTTGACTATGAGCAGCGACATCCGCGTTATTCTGATTAAGCTGGCTGACCGTTTGCACAACATGCGAACGCTTGGGTCTATGCGTAGAGATAAGCAGTTGAAGATTGCTTCTGAAACCATGTTTATTTATGCACCATTGGCGCACAGATTAGGGCTTTACGCCATAAAAACGGAGTTAGAAGACCTATCGTTTAAATACATTGAGCCTGACCTTTACGATTTAATTGTAAATAAACTGCGCGATTCAGCTAGACAACGAACGCGGTTCATTAATAAATTCAGTTTTCCAATAATCAATTCGCTCAACGATGCAGGAATTGATTATGAAATAAAAGGACGAACTAAATCTGTCTATTCTATTGCCCGCAAGATGAAAGCGCAAGGCGTTCCTTTTGAAGAGGTCTATGACATTTTCGCTATACGTCTTATTCTCAATTGCGAAATGGAGAACGAAAAATCCAATACTTGGAAGGCCTACTCTATTGTAACCGACCATTACGTTCCCAATCCAGGACGTTTTAGAGATTGGGTAAGCAAACCCAAGTCCAACGGATACGAGTCTTTGCACACAACCGTTATGAGCGATAGCGGAAAATGGGTTGAAGTGCAAATTAGAACGCGAAGAATGGATGATGTGGCCGAAAAAGGTTTGGCCGCCCATTGGAAATACAAAGACGCCAACAAGGGTGATGGGCAACCAACACCCACGGAAAATGGTTTTGAATCGTGGCTTAATCAAATTCGGGACTTACTTGAGAGCCCCGACCCAAACGCCATTGATTTTATTGATGATTTCAAGCTGAACCTGTTTGCTGAGGAGATTTTTGTTTTCACACCAACAGGCGAAGTAAGAACGCTTCCTGCAAATGCTACTTCTCTAGATTTTGCATTTGAAATCCATACCGAAGTAGGAATGCGCTGTATTGGCGCCAAGGTTAATGGCAAACTTAATCCGCTCAGTCATAATTTAAAAAGCGGAGACCAAGTAGAAGTACTTACCAGCAACAAACAAAAGCCTAAAGAAGACTGGCTTGCTTTTGTCGTTACGGCCAAGGCAAAGTCGAAGATTAAACAAGCACTTAAAGAAGAGAACAGAAAAATTGCCATGGATGGCAAGGAAATTCTTGAGCGGAAGCTGAAGCAAATGAAGATTACAATTGATAATGATTTAACCAATAATCTTCATAAACATTTTAAGGTAAAAACAAGCCAAGATTTGTTTATCCAAATTGCCAAAAAGACTATTGAATTTCGGGATATAAAGGAGTTTATAGAAAGTTCTAGAAACGCTTCTAAGTGGTACAACCTGCTAAAAAATCGAATTACTGGAACAGAAAGTCGTCAGAATAGTGCTCTAACCGAAAAACCTTCGAGACCGCGGCCAAAAGACAAAGGTGATACAGTTGTAATTGGTGATGCCAACCAGCAAATGGATTACGTAATGGCCAAATGCTGTAGCCCAATTCCGGGCGATGATGTTTTTGGTTTTGTAACCATTGGAGAAGGCATTAAAATTCACCGCACCAACTGCCCAAATGCCATTCATATTAGGAGCAATTATGCGTACCGAGTCGTGCCTGCTGCGTGGGCAAATAAAGAAGAACACACTTCGTTTGGCGCGAGCATTCTCATAACTGGAATTGATGATATGGGACTTGTAAACTCCATTACCACTGTTATTTCAAAAGACTTGAATGTGAACATGAAAAGCATTTCTTTTGAAAGTAACGATGGCGTTTTTGAAGGACATATTAAGGTTTTGGTGCAGGGAATTCATCATCTAAATAATCTTATCGATAATCTCAAAAAAGTAGACGGAATTAAGAAAATTGTGCGTGAAGATGAGAAAGAGAGCTGATGGAAGTAATTGACACAAATAGAAAAGCTAAGTACGAATACACGTTTCTAGAGCAGTTTACTGCGGGCATTCAGCTTTTTGGAACCGAGATAAAAAGCATCAGGAATAAAGATGTGAGTATTACCGAAGGCTATTGCACGTTTAAGGGAACGGAACTTTTTATTCTCAATATGCACATTGCGCATTACGAGCAAGGCACATACAATAATCACGAACCCAAACGAGAGCGCAAACTTCTACTGAATAAGCAGGAGCTGAAGAAACTTGGTGGTAAGTTGAAAGACAAAGGACTTACCATAATTCCTACGCGTTTGTTTATTTCGGACAATGGCTTGGCAAAAATCAATATTGCGCTCGCTAAGGGAAAAAAGATA
>DMRV01000366.1 GCA_003456455.1 Flavobacteriales bacterium | reverse complement strand
TACAGATGTTAAACCATTTCCATAGGTGTCTACCGCTTTCGCAGTTAAACCCCAACCTTGTTGCATATAAGAAGTCATATCCCAAGTAGACGCACCATAAAGCGCTGCGTTAGCTGCATCTCTTGCGATATCATATCCAAAAAAGTCAGTCGGTGAGTCATAACCACCTTCAACGTTGACTTGGAATCCATCAATTGTGACAGCTGCTGCTGTATTATAGTGTAGAGAAGAATTACCATCTACACTAGAACCACCATAAAGATCTACGCCACCAAGAAAAGTTTGATCCTCTAACAAAACAGTACCTGAAGCAGTTGACAAGTTCCAATGGTATTCTGTCTTCTCTTCATAGTTTTGACTAGATGCTGTTGCTGTACCAGTACCATCTGAATTTACATCAGTATAATGGTCATCGTAAATTACGTATCCGATATCTAATGGGAGATCCCATGTAGCAGAATTAGAAGGCGTGTAATTTACCGTAAATGTGTTACTAGATTCGAAAGCACCAAACCCAGTACGTTTGTCATGCCCATACAATAACACATCACCAGTCCATGAACCATCACTATTCTCACAATCCTGGCCTGAACCAGCTCCATAAGAACAAATGTTTCCAACGCCAGTGACAGCAGTCGTATTTACATTTGCTGCAAATCCTGTTGGGAATGTCATTTGTATTCCATCAATCCATGCACCATCAGCACATGATAGAGTGAAATCTAATACTAAGTCTATTGTTCCTACTATTGATGAAGCATAGGCTGTTGCAGTAATTGTAGAAGCTCCACAATCTGTTGCATCAGAAACACTTGCAGCACTTCTAGAAACCACTTTATTCCAAACTCCATTAATATCACGAGCAAATACTTGCGTATCAAAAGATACTTTATATGATCCATCTTTTAATGCTGACGGATTAAGTACAGTAACTCCTACAGATGCGTTTGCAGTTCCATTATGAGTTACCTCAATATCAGAACTCATTTCACTATATACTGTTTCACCTGGATTAGCTGTTCTCGGTGTAACAGCAACTCTAGTTTCGCCAGACTCTAATGTTTTAAACGGGCTTCCGTCGTTATCAGATAAGTAACTGTAAGCTGTAACCGCAAAATGATATGTAATACCATTCGACATAGGACGGCCACGTACTTCATCATAATCTGTTTCAAAGAATCTTTGAACTCCAATATCAGTACCTGTTTGCTTAGGCGCATCTACAACCAGACCTGTAGTAGGGTCAATAGATGGGTCTAAAATATTCTGAATTAAATTAACCTTATCATAAGTAGCAACTTTAACAGCTTCACTTAGCGGAGATGAAGCGGAAGGAAGTTGATAAACCACATATCCCTCAAATTCAAAACCTGCGCTGATGCTTTCTTCAGTGCTTGACACAGAAGTTGCTGAAGAACCCCAGTCTAAACCAACCATACCATCCATTTCTATAGTAGAAACAGAAGGTGAAGAAGGAGCACTAGGTAAGTTAAAGCCTTGATCATAGGCATATTGACCATATTGGTCATGAAATTTTGCAACAGAAACTGAAGAAACATTATCAAGTCCCATACCACCAGCGATACCTAAAACCACTGTTGCCTCTTCTCCAACTTTTAATTGAAAAGGACCAGTGTTCATTACCATTCTTCTATCGCCTGGAGGAAGTTGAACCCCATCAATCCATCCAGCACCACTGGTTGGATCTCCAGAAAGAGCATATTTAGTTTCTAAACCAGTTGATGGATCAGAAAATGGAATCTGCGTTGGATATGCAGGTCTAGGTAAAAAACCTTCCATTAAATTAAACCACTGTAGAGTTCCCTCATAAGAAGAAAGATCTGGGTCATCAATTGCAGAACCCGCTCCAAAATAAGCAAAAGAAGTCATTCCTAAAAATTCTGTTGAATCTCCATCTCCATCAAGATCCATATTATCAGCAGGACCTTGTAAGAAATCATATCCACCAGCTGGTACAGGTAAGTTAAAAATGCCATTAAAGACACCATCTAACCTATTACCATTGTAAACATAGCCAAATGAAAGATCAACATCAGAACCAACATAGTCGTCAGTGTAAGTCCCTAAATCCGGATCTGACCATTGAGTAAAATACAAAGAATCCAAAATAGCACCATCACTTGTTCCTGTAAAACCAGAAACACCAACTTGTGTGCTGTCTAGCGCAGGAAGACCCATGTACTTCATTTTAGCTTCTTTAAAAATATTATTACCTAATGGGTCACTAGCACCAAAAGCGTAACCCCACATTGTAATTTGTAATTCTATACCGATTGGATCAGAACCATATAAATTAGGAGCAGTTGACAAAAAGCCAGTACTATCTCCTGCTTCATTTACGATAAGCGGCACATCGTTCGCTACTGTCCACATAGTTTGATCAGCGCCAGGGTAACCTGGTATGTCTGTCGCATTATTATAACCATCAACACCATCAACATCTTTGTATGGTGCACCCCATGCTGCGGGCCAATTCATC
>DMRV01000383.1 GCA_003456455.1 Flavobacteriales bacterium | reverse complement strand
TCTCCATCATTGCATGGTGTTGTTCTTGAGAAGAAATTGTTCTCTAGAAACATCAAAGACAAGAAGACCAAAGCAGACGAGAAAAAGGTTCTTGCACAAATTGATCAGGATTACGAAATCGAATTGGCAAAACTGAAATCAGTCCTTGTTGATAAGCTGTTCGTTCTTGTTAGCGGTAAAACTGCTCAAGGAGTTGAGAATAATCTTCGTGAGATTTTGATTCCAAAAGGAACCAAGTTCACACAGAAAGCTCTTTCTTCTATTGAGTATGATAATATCAACCCAGCTGGTTGGACTACTGACGAAGAGAAAAACACATTGATTAAGGAGTTGCTTCACAACTTCAACATCCGTGTGAATGACCTTCTTGGAATATTCAAACGTAAGAAGTTCGCTATCTCTATTGGCGATGAACTTCCTGCGGGAATCATCCGTCTGGCTAAAGTTTATGTCGCTAAGAAGCGTAAACTGAAAGTGGGTGATAAAATGGCGGGTCGTCACGGAAACAAGGGTATTGTTGCCCGTATCGTTCGTGAAGAAGATATGCCGTTCCTTGAAGATGGAACTCCTGTTGATATTGTTCTTAATCCACTTGGTGTACCATCAAGGATGAACTTGGGACAGATTTACGAGACCATTCTTGCATGGGCAGGTGAAAAACTAGGACGTACATATGCGACACCCATTTTTGATGGAGCTACGTTGGATGAAATTGAAGCTGAAATTGCTGAAGCTGGTGTTCCTTCATTGGGACACGCCTATCTGTATGACGGTGGAACAGGAGAGCGTTTCGATCAGCCAGCAACTGTTGGTATCATCTACATGCTTAAACTCGGACACATGGTGGACGATAAGATGCACGCACGTTCTATTGGACCATACTCACTTATTACGCAACAGCCACTTGGTGGTAAGGCCCAGTTTGGTGGTCAGCGTTTGGGAGAGATGGAGGTTTGGGCACTCGAAGGTTTTGGTGCAGCAAACATCCTACAAGAGATGCTTACAATCAAGTCTGATGACGTGGTTGGACGAGCTAAAGCTTACGAAGCAATTGTTAAAGGAGACCCAATGCCAACACCTGGTATTCCAGAATCCTTTAACGTATTGCTCCACGAGCTTCGCGGATTGTGTTTGAATGTAACGCTTGAGTAATAATGGTTTTCCTCGCACGTTTGGCGTGCGAGGAAGCCTTTATTTAGTTCAACAGAATATTAAAAGTTAAAAGTCCTCAAATGGCCCTCAAAAGAGAGAATAAGATCAAGAGTAATTTTAAGAAGGTTATCATCAGCCTTACTTCACCAGAGAAGATCCTCGAAGGATCTAGAGGTGAGGTTTTGAAACCTGAAACCATCAACTACAGGACATACAAGCCTGAGCGCGATGGTCTTTTCTGCGAAAGGATTTTCGGTCCTGTAAAGGATTTCGAATGTCATTGCGGTAAATACAAGCGTATTCGTTACAAAGGCATCATTTGCGACCGTTGTGGAGTTGAGGTTACAGAGAAGAAAGTAAGACGTGAGCGAATGGGACACATCCAATTGGTTGTGCCTGTAGCGCATATTTGGTATTTCCGTTCGCTTCCAAACAAAATTGGATACCTACTAGGTCTTCCAACTAAGAAGTTGGACATGATTATTTACTACGAGCGCTATGTAGTAATTAACACTGGTAGTGCAGTAAACAACGAAGGCGAAGCATTGAACTACATGGACTTCCTAACGGAAGACGAGTATTTAGATGCGTTGGAAAGACTTCCAAAAGAGAACACTTATTTAGATGATAACGATCCAGAAAAGTTTGTCGCTAAGATGGGAGCTGAAGCTCTTGAGTCTTTGTTGATGGGCTTGAAATTGGATGAACTATCATTTGACCTTCGTCATAAAGCAAACACAGAAACAAGCCAGCAACGTAAGAATGAGGCACTTAAGCGTCTTCAAGTAGTTGAGGCTTTCCGTGGATCGCAGGAATACGTTGAAAACCGTCCAGAGTGGATGGTTGTGAAGGTGATTCCAGTAATTCCACCAGATTTGCGTCCATTAGTTCCATTGGATGGTGGCCGTTTTGCTACATCGGATTTGAATGACCTCTACAGAAGAGTTATTATCCGTAACAATCGTCTTAAGAGACTGATTGAGATTAAGGCACCAGAGGTAATCTTGCGTAACGAGAAGCGCATGCTTCAAGAATCTGTTGATTCACTTTTCGACAACTCAAGAAAGTCTTCTGCTGTTAAAACCGAATCAAACAGAGCGCTGAAATCACTTTCAGACTCATTGAAAGGTAAGCAAGGACGTTTCCGTCAAAACCTACTTGGAAAACGTGTTGATTATTCTGCGCGTTCGGTAATTGTTGTAGGACCAACATTGGAAATGCATCAGTGTGGTATTCCTAAGGGAATGGCTGCTGAGCTTTACAAGCCGTTCATAATTCGTAAGATGATTGAGCGTGGAATTGTGAAAACGGTAAAATCGGCCAAGAAATTGGTTGACAAGAAAGATGCTGTTGTTTGGGACATTCTTGAGAATGTGTTGACCAACCATCCTATCATGCTTAACCGTGCCCCAACGCTACACAGATTGGGTATCCAAGCGTTCCAGCCAAAACTTATTGAAGGAAAAGCGATTCAGCTT
>DMRV01000327.1:794-3788 GCA_003456455.1 Flavobacteriales bacterium | reverse complement strand
TTGTAGTTGGTAATGGTACGGGTACAGGCTATTACAGCAGCAATGCCCTAACTATAACCAAAGATGGCACAATGAATATTAACGATGCCTACGACATGCCAACTGCAGATGGCACTGCTGGGCAGGTAATGACCACCAATGGTAACGGTGTGGTAAGTTTTGCAGATCCCGAAACAGTTGTAACTGCAGGAACAAATGTTACCATAACTGGTACAGGAACAGTTGGCGATCCTTATGTAGTAAATGCTACTCCTCTTACTTGTGGGTTATCAATAGGTGATACCTACCAAGGCGGCATTATCTTTTATGTAGATGCATCGGGCTGTCATGGGTTGATAGCTGCACCATCTGATCAAAGTACTGGAATTCAATGGTACAACGGAAGTAATAGTGTAACAAACGCTGTAAGAGATGGAATTGGAGCTGGTGAATTTAATACAGAACGGATAATTGCTAATCAAGCAACAGGAGCTTATGCTGCACAGATTTGCGCGAATTATCAAGGTGGTAATTATGGCGACTGGTATTTGCCGTCAAAATATGAACTCGACTTAATGTATCGAAACATAGGCCCAGGAAATGCCCTTGGATTAGGAAATATTGGCGGTTTTGCTTGGAACTACTATTGGAGTTCTACGGAGTTCGATTTCAACAATGCGTGGAACCAGAATTTCAACTATGGTCTCCAGAACTACTTCAATAAGAACAACAACAACTATGTTCGCGCTGTTCGGGGTTTTTAACTATTTAACTATTTAACTATTTTTTATAGCGGGGTGGTTTACCGCGTGGCCAATGGTCGTGAACCACGAAACATCTAGAAGCTTCGATACAACCTTTGTCTGTGGTTTTTAAGGCTGCGCATAACACTGGTTGGTGGTCGTTGGCGAAATGACCCTCTAAATGCCGAATCATTTCCTGCTTTGTCAGCGACCCAGATATGTACCCTTCAGATGTTCCGATCCAATCAGGTTTCGAAAGCATAATCCACCTAAGCGATTCATTTAATATTTCCTTTACTTCGGATATATAGTACCAAGAACCGTAATCGTGAAAAGGATTTGTATCGACTGCTATGGTTTTCTGTTCGCCTAAATGATAGAACAACTGTCCTTTCATAAATAGCTTAGATGCGATATTTCCTGTTCCAACTAAGTACTTTATTGAGGGATGCTCAGAAAGCTTCATTTGATGTCCAATAAGCTTTCTCACTTTTCTATCCATATCGTCTTTTGCACTAGGACCGAGCATTAGGCGTTGGTCTGTTGACGGTTGGCTTTGTAGGTAATATTTGAGACATACTTCCCAGTGCTCAATGGCATTTGTTTTCATGTCTTTCAGAATGATATCCAATTCACCAATGGTTGTTTTGTCCTCAATAATTTGATGATTGGTAAGAAGTAGTTCAAACCGTGGGTCCTTATCAAGTATGTACAGCAGCAATTGCTCAAAATACTTTCCCATTGGCATATGTCGCAGGTTATCGAAGTGCGCGGTGACAGATTCTGAGTTTGAATCGAGTTCGGCCAGTAATTCGTTAATAGCTGATTTGTGATTGACGTCTCTGAAATAATCAACACAAAACGGGTAGTTCATTAACGATGGGCTAGAAATTGCCCACTCGATTCTTCTGAGGTGTATATTCTGAAGTGGTTTGCTCAAATTGCAATTTTCCAAACCTTAATACTGCGGTCGTCTCCTGTGGAGATGAGATAATCGTTGAAATCAGACCAAAGCAGTTTGTTTACAGAGTTTTTGTGCCCGCCATTGCTTAAGTCGATGGTTCTTATCGGTCTCATTTTTCCAATTTCCCAAATACGAATGGTTTTATCCATACTTCCCGTAGCGTAAATCGGTTTGCTTGGATGAAAAACAATGCTGTAAATGGCATAATTATGCGCTGGAATTTTATTGATGAGTTCGTAGCCGTTGGCCAAATCCCAAAACGCAAGACGTGCGTCTCTACCACCAGAAATAAGTTGTTTTCCGTTTGGAGTATAAGCTAATGCGTTAACGGAGAAATCGGTGTCGTGTCCTTCTAGATTTATCAGTTGCTCAAAGGTTTCGGTGTCAATAACACGCATAGTGCCGTCTCCGCATCCAATAACCATCTCATCTTTATCTGGTCTGAATGCAACGCAGCGTACTTTAAGTGGCGTGAGGAATTCATGATGGAGTAGTTGGAAACCTGGAACGCTCCAAACGGCATAGCTGCCATCGGCACTGAGACTTATTATTCTTTTTCGCTTTTCATCATACTCAATATTGAAAATGGTATTCTGATGTAGCTGAAACAGTCGAATTTCCTTTCCTGCTTCTAAATCTATTACGTGCATGCCGCCCGAATAATTACCAACTATGAGCAAGTTGTACTCAGGAATGTATTTCAATGCATAAGAACGAGTTGGAAGACTGGCAACTGCCTTTATCGGTTTCATCTCGGTTAAATCCCATTCAACCACTAATTGGTCATCACTTCCAGAATAGATGCGATTCTGAACTCCAGATTTTTCCAAACAGTAGACAGAACCATCGAGACCTTCGAGTTCAGATATCAATTCAATATTCATATTGTTTAATTATTTTACTTAAAAGATGAACAAAAAGACTCTGATTGCGTTTTCCTCCAAACTAATCTAAAAACAATAAAAAAATGAAAAAGTTATTTATCGCATTAATGGTTGTTGCTGTATCAGGAACTTCAGTTTTTGCAAATGGTGGAAATGGTGGTGACGAAGAAACAATTGTAGGAGTAGCAGCTGGAAACAAAGATTTTAGCACGTTGGTTGCTGCTGTTAAAGCCGCTGGTTTGGTAGAAACGCTTAACAGTGCAGGTCCGTTCACAGTATTTGCACCTACAAACGCTGCTTTTGACAAATTGCCGAAAGGAACGGTAGAAGGTTTGTTAAAGCCAGAGGCGAAAGACCAACTCGTTGCTGTTCTAACTTACCACGTTGTAGCTGGAGAGTTTAACGCTGCGGCAGTTGTTGAAGC
>DMRV01000327.1:0-763 GCA_003456455.1 Flavobacteriales bacterium | reverse complement strand
GGAGAGTTAACAGCTTCTTTGAAAGGAAAGAATGTAATTCTTACTGACGGAGCCGGAAACACTTCAACAGTTGTAATTGCAGATGTGAAAGCAACAAACGGAATCATTCACGCTATCGATTCAGTAGTGCTTCCTAAGTAATTACCATCCAACCTTAAGAAAAACCTCCATCGATTAAGTTCGGTGGAGGTTTTTTTTATGCTCTGAATTTGATGATGTTTCGAAGCATTCCTTCAAAAACAAAGAAGTGGAAGGGAAGAACGCTGTACCAATACATTCTACCCAGTAATCCTTTTGGGCGGAAGGTGGCCGTTTGCCTGAGTAAAGTTTCATCTCCCTGATTTTCGATTTTGAATTCCAACCAAGCTTCGCCTGGTAATTTCATTTCTGCGTATAGTAGGAGACGACCTTCTTCTTTATCAGCCAATAAAACGCGCCAAAAGTCAATGGCTTCTCCAGCGACTATATCAGTCGGACTTCGTCTTCCGCGTCTTAAACCAACACCCCCAAATAGCTTGTCCATGTAACCACGCAACTTCCACAGAATGTTGCCATAATACCAACCTCGTTCACCACCAATTGCCCAAAGGTTTTCCTTTATTTCATCTTGGGTTCGTGTGAACCCAGATGTTCTATCGTCTACAAAACACCCGTTTGTAGGAACGTTGATGTACGTTCTGAGTGTATTCTCATCAAAACTAGATGCCAGCGCATCTTTCCAGCTAGAAACCACATTATTTTGTTCAATACGCTGAAACGCCAT
>DMRV01000040.1:3022-11988 GCA_003456455.1 Flavobacteriales bacterium | reverse complement strand
TTTCCTTCGCTCAGTTGGTCTGATGATGTTTTTTTAGCAGCGCAAACGGAGCGATACGTAGATTTAATTTGTTCTGAAAATGATGTGTTTGCCGCAATCTATGATAGAGAGATTCGTGGATACAATTTATCGGGAGGATTGATTATGAATCAGCAAACAGGCTCTTATCGGCCCGAAACGATTTTTACTCACGGAAATTACTTACTTGTAGAAATGGAATTGGTGGGGAATGACGACCATTTTATTTTCGTTTATCAAAGACAAACACGTGTATTACTTCGGCAATTGGACATTCCGATGGATGTAGTTTCTATATGTCAATTACAAAATGACGAGGTCTTGCTGTTTGGTAATGATGGGGGCGATGCCAAAGTTTTACACTATGATATTGGCGATAACGCCTATTGGCAACCAAGACAACTTCCTGAAGGTAAACTGATGAATGCGGTGAGCATGGAAGGACCACGATTTGCGATTGCGCATGAAAACGGACTTTACGCGTACACATATTCTCCCAACTTCCTCAATTTGATTAGACCAGGAGTGGTTTATCAGCAACTGTGTTTCGATGTTGACAGGGGAACCATTTTGGGAGCTTCAGAAAATAAACTTGACGAAGTTTCTCCGATTGGACAATTACTGAATACCGTTGTACATTCGGACAGCATTACAAGTATTGACATTCATTACACACGTTGATAAACCACGAACTTTCTTTAGTACGGACTGCCGAAATTATTAGGGATGATTTCGATGAATTTCATACGGAATTCAAGTTGATGACCAGCCAAGCGGCTGAGATTTTTGCAAGCAGATCTTTTGTAAAAGGACAACAGCTTTCAATTACTCGGTTGGATTTATACCGGCATTATGTAAATAGAACGGAGCACAGAGTGCAGGAGATTTTAGAGAAAAAAATTCAGGATCGCGCTACTTGGCGTTTGCTGAAGCTGAAATTTGCCGAGCTTGTTTCCGAAAGACGCGATGGCCCCATTGTGGAGAGTTTTTTTAACTCTGTTTTACGTAAACTCTTTATAAACGAAGGGATTGATGAAGAGGTTGAGTTCATTGACTTTCAACGGAGAGTGCTTCAAACAAACCCTAAAGAGCCGGTTTATAAGCGTTTTTATTTGGGCTCGGATAATCTCGAAACTATTTGGTCAAGAATCATTCGGTCATATGAATTCACTTTTCAGTTTAAAGATTTGGAGGGAGATATCGAACGGATTGCAGCTGCTATAAGAACGCAGGTAGCTGAACGTTTTGGCAGGATGGAAGATGTTGATCAGATGGATATGATTCGTTCAGTTTTCTATCGAAACAAGGGCGCTTATCTCGTTGGAAAAATCACCAAAGGAAATATTCAAATTCCGATTGTACTACCTCTTGTCCACTTTGAGGATGGTGCAAGAATTGATGGCGCACTGTTCAGTAAAAATGACATTTCCATCGTTTTCAGTTTCAGTCGTAGTTATTTCTTGGTCGATTCAGAAAGCCCAGTGGATTTGATTCATTTTTTGCGGCCATTAATGAAGCATAAAAACATGTCTGAGTTGTATGCCAGCATTGGTTACAACCGACATGCAAAAACGGTTTTTCTTAAGGAACTTTATCGTCATTTAAATATCTCTGATGATAGATACGTCTCCGCTCCCGGGATAAAGGGAATGGTAATGGTTGTGTTTACACTCCCAGGTTTTAATGTGGTTTTCAAAGTAATTCGAGATCGTTTTGGTCCAACAAAGAATTTTGGAAGGCAACATGTAATAGATTGCTACCGATTGGTTTTTATGCACGATAGGGTAGGTCGATTGGCCGATGCAATGGAGTATGAATACCTTGAGTTTGAAAAATCGAGGATTTCGGAGGAGGCACTTCATGAACTACTCGTAGAATGTTCTGAAACCTGTTACGTGGAAGGTGACAAGGTGATAGTCAAACACCTGTTTACTGAAAGGAAGCTTGTACCTCTCAATCTTTACCTAGAAATGGTTGATGAAGAAAAAGGAAGGGAAGTAGTGATTGATTATGGAAATGCGGTTCGCGAATTGGCCGCAGCTAACATTTTCCCAGGCGATTTACTTCTTAAAAACTTTGGCGTAACACGGCACGGCAGAGTTATTTTCTATGATTATGATGAACTCTGTTTCCTCGATCAAATCAATTTTAGAACCATTCCTCCACCAAGAAACCCAGAACAGATGTATTCTGGCGAAGCTTGGTACACAGCTGATGAAAACGATGTCTTTCCTGAGGAGTTTAGTGCGTTTATGGTGCCGCGAGGGCCACTAAAAGATGCTTTTATGGAGCATCATTCCGATTTGTTTACAGCTAAGTTTTGGAGAGGAATGCAAGAATTGCACAAGCAAGGCCAGGTAGCAGATTTTTTTCCTTACAAAAGAGGGAAAGTGAAATTGGGTTTTAGCATCTAATAAAAAAGCCTCACCAAATTTGGCGAGGCTTTTTTATTAATAGAAGAACTGACTCAATTACATATTTGCAATAATCTCGTCTCCGAAACCAGAGCAACTAAGTAAGGTTGCACCTTCCATTAATCGCTCAAAGTCATAAGTAACGCGCTTCTTAGCAATTGAATTTTCAATTCCCTTGTAAATAAGTTTCGAAGCTTCATCCCAACCTAAATGTTCAAGCATCATGCATCCAGAAAGGATAACTGAACTTGGATTTACTTTATCCAAACCAGCATATTTTGGTGCTGTTCCGTGGGTCGCTTCAAAGATAGCGTGACCAGTTACGTAGTTGATGTTTGCTCCCGGAGCAATCCCGATTCCGCCAACTGAAGCAGCAAGTGCGTCAGAAACGTAATCACCATTCAAATTCATGGTGGCAATTACATCATACTCTTTTGGTCTAAGCTGAATTTGCTGCAAGAATGCATCCGCAATACTTTCTTTCACAATGATTTTTCCAGCAGCAACGGCATCGTCTTGTGCCTTATTTGCTGCGTCTGCTCCAGACTCAGAAACAATTCTGTCGTATTGAGCCCAAGTGAAAACTTTATCTCCAAATTCTCTTTCGGCTAAGGCATAACCCCATTTCTTAAATCCACCTTCGGTGAATTTCATGATGTTGCCCTTGTGTACCAACGTCAAACTTGGTTTGTTGTGTTTAATACAATATTCTAAAGACGCACGCACCAGTCTTTCTGTACCTTCAATTGAGATTGGCTTGATGCCGATTGAAGAGCTTTCTGGGAATCGAATGGATTTAACACCCATTTCATTCTGAAGGAAGTCAATTACTTTCTTCACTTCTGGCGTTCCTGCCTCCCATTCAATACCAGCGTAGATGTCTTCCGTGTTCTCACGAAAAATCACCATATCTACATATTCCGGGTGGCGCATTGGAGATGGAACACCTTCAAACCAGCGTACTGGACGCACACATGTATAAAGATCAAGTTGTTGTCTCAAGGCAACGTTCAATGAACGAATTCCTCCACCAACAGGTGTAGTCAACGGTCCTTTAATGGCAATTAAATATTCACGAATTGCATCTAAAGTTGCTTCTGGCAACCATTCGCCAGTTTCGTTAAAAGCCTTTTCTCCAGCTAATACCTCTTTCCACACAAGCTCACGCTCTCCGTTATACGCTTTCTGTACAGCCGCTTGCAAAACTTTGCTGGCCGCAGCCCATATATCTGGTCCTATTCCATCTCCCTCTATAAAAGGAATAATTGGATTATTTGGAACATTTAAAACTCCATTATTTACTGTAATCTTATTTCCTGACATGGTCATTTTTATTTTTCAACGGGCGTAAATTTATACATATATGACAACGGTCAAAGTCGCCAGCTAATTCATAGACAGTTTAAACCTAAAGATGTTCGAGAAATTGAAGAGAATCAGTAATCGAGATCGAGATCCAATTCGTCTCGGAGTGTTTGTAGGTTCGGATTCTCTTCAACCATACTTTGATATATTTCCTTAGGCGTATATGCCTTTTTCACCGAAATGACTTCTTTAACAGGTGTTTCTAACCTAACAGAAAAATTGTTCAAATCCTTGCGGATGGCTTCAATAAGAATTCCGCGGTTCTCTTGCAGTTGCTCTAATTGATGTTTGCCATCAAGCGTTAACTCAATGGTGTGCTCCTCCTTTAGAATTGGTGCGTGTTTGGTAAGAGAGCTGAGGATTCCAGGTTTTTCTTTGAAAAGAAGGTTGACGCGGTCATTCCAAATCTTCTGAAGATGTTCTTCGCTAAAAGCATCTTTGGGTAAACTCTCTGGGTCAATTTCTTCTTCTTCAACCTTAAGATGTGCTTCGCTAATTTTCACCCGATTTCCTCTTCCAAATTTTCGTCCACTTTTTAAAGGGGCCACTTTCTCAGCTGATGGCTCAGGAGTTGAATCAGTCGTAGGACTTTCTTCACTCTCAGGCTCTGCCTGCTCTTCGTTTGGATTTTCAGGCTCCGCAACTGGACTAGGCGTTGCCGTGATTTCTTGTAGCGGTTCTGCCACAGCAGTTTCCCTAACTGGCTGTTCAGTTGTTTGTTCCTGAATTAGCTTAGAATCTTGTTCAACCGGTGTGGCTTGAACAGGTTGAGATGCAATTACCTCAGTTAAGGACTTTTTTTTTTGAGGCGCTGCTGGTGCAGTACCTTCTGGTGCTTTGTGCAAAGCACACATTTTCATGATGGCGAGCTCTACGGTGAGCCGTTGGTTTTTGCTGGCCTTGTATTGCACATCACATTCGTTCATGGCACGCAATCCCTTTAGAAGATTGAGGGGTGAACATTTCTGTGTTTGCTCCAAATATTTCTGTTGGATTTTCTCGGATACTTCAAGCAATTGAACCGTAGAGGCATCTTTGCACATTAACAAGTTCCTGAAATGAGAAGCCAATCCATTGATGAATTCATGCCCGTTGAAACCAGAGTCTAAAACACTATTGAAAAGAAGCATGGAACCAGCCATGTCACCTTCAAGAATTAAATCGGTTGCACGGAAGTAGTAATCATAATCAAGAATGTTGAGGTTCTCAATAGCGTCTTTGTAAGTAACGTTGTTTCCGCAAAAAGTAACGAGTCGGTCAAAGATGGAAAGTGCATCACGCAACGCACCATCAGCTTTTTCAGCCACTACATGCAATGCTTCTTCTTCGGCTGTTACGCCTTCTTTCTCTGCAATATTCTTCAGATGCGAAACCATATCGCTTACCTGAATTCTTCGAAAGTCGAAGATTTGGCAACGCGACAAGATGGTTGGGATGATTTTATGCTTCTCTGTTGTTGCCAAGATAAAAATGGCGTGCGCTGGAGGCTCTTCTAACGTTTTAAGGAACGCATTGAAAGCCGCTTGGCTCAACATGTGAACCTCATCTATAATGTAAACCTTGAACTTTCCTTGCTGTGGCGAAAACCTGACCTGATCAATCAGGTTTCGGATATCATCAACAGAGTTGTTGGATGCGGCATCCAATTCAAAAATGTTGAAAGCAAAATCCTCATTCGGATCCAGTTCTCCTTCAAACGTATCTTGATTGATGGCTTTTGCTAGGATTCGAGCACAGGTGGTTTTACCAACACCTCTTGGGCCGCAAAATAGAAGTGCCTGAGCAAGATGGTTGTTCTTGATGGCTTTCTGTAGTGTGGACGTTATCGATACCTGACCCACAACGTCATCAAACGTTACGGGGCGGTACTTTCGTGCTGAAACGATGTAATTGTCCATGCTTTTTCTGAAGATTTCAAAGGTAGTATTTCGCGTTGCGGATGGGTATAAAACTTATTCACGATCGTTAATTGTTGATAGTTGAACGTTCCTCGAACATTAATCGGAGCGCCTGCGCGAGGGGTGGAAGCGGCATCCTTTTTTTGAGGAAAGAAAAAAGATACAGCGTACGACCCGACCCGATTGTGGGCGGCTTCATGAGAGGAGAGGGACGCGCCCAAAACATGAAAATCCGATATTCAACCCGTTATGTATTTCGTGCTTTTTCAAATTGGTATGTTTGTATATTCGATTTTCGATGGAAAACTTAGACACATATATCATTGGCTTGGTCGGAAGAGTTGAAAAACTTGCCAAAGCGCAATCTGGATTAGACGCTGAAAATGCCGAATTGAAGGCGAAAAACAGCGAATTGGAGCAGATGATAACTGACCAAAAAAATGTGGTAAGCAAACTAGAGGAACAGAATAAAGTTGTTAAAATTGCAAAGGCGGTTACGGATGATGATAATGACCGTAAGGAGCAGAGAAAGAGGTTGAATGAATTGGTGCGGGAGGTTGATAAGTGTATAGCACTTCTTAATAATTAAGGACATTCTTTTTGAATGGGAACTCAGGCGATAACAGTAAGAATAGCAGGGAAGAGTTACCCAATGACGGTGAGTTCACCGCAGGAAGAAGAAACCATAAGAAAGGCTGAGCGGCAGATACGGGAGAGGTTGAAGATGTATGAGGAGAAATATGCCGTTACAGATATTAGGGATTTACTTAGCATGTGCGTGCTGCAATTTGCTACCGAGAGCAATGAGAATGAGGAGAAGGCTGGTAGTGTTGAACAGGATGTATTGAGTAAGCTAAAGGCTATTGAGCATGCGCTCGATACCAACACTTGATTTTAGAGTTCGTTCTTTTACATAGATATACGTGGCGCTGAGAGGCGCTGCAATGATTTCCCGCATAAATCGATCGTTTGTTAAACTCAGTACTTATAATATTGGGACAACGCTTTGAATGTTAAAGAAAGGCCTCAACTGTACTTCGGTGCAGTCTCCATTAGGAGCCAGTGGACTTCTGATGCGTTCGGCATTCCCATACATGTCTAAATTGGAGTTTAATTTAGCCAGATTTATGCGGGTTTTTTTATAACCAAAAATGAAGTAGAAATATGACAATAGTAGTAGGAATAGTGGCGGCTTTGCTAGGATTAGTTCTAGGTGGCGTTGGGATGATGGCTTACAACAAGAAAGTTGTGAGCAGTCAGGCCGATGCCATTTTGGTAGAAGCAAAGGCCAAAGGAGATGTAATCCGCGAAAAACGGATAAGTCAGGCGAAAGAGAAGTTTCAGGAATTGAAATCGAAGCACGACCAAGAGGTTCAGCAGCGGAATCAAAAGCTTGTTGAGTCTGAGAACCGTGTGAAGCAGAAAGAAGGTTCTCTGAATAAGAAGTTCGAAGATGTGAAACGTGACCGAGAGGGTGCGAGACGCGAAATGGATGAGGCTAAACGCAAGCAAGAGAAGCTTGACGGACAGGTTGAAATGTTCAATAAGAAGCTTGAAGAAGTGGAGCGCAATCGTCAACAGCAGGTTGAGCAATTAGAACAAGTTGCAGGGATGAAAGCCGAAGATGCGAAGGCACAATTGGTAGAAGCTTTGAAATCGGAAGCTCAAACTGCGGCCATGGCGGCCATTAATGAAACAGTTGAAGAAGCCAAATTGCAGGCTGACAAGCAGGCTAAGAAAATTGTTATTCAGACTATTCAGCGTGTTGCAACCGAGCATACAATTGAGAATGCTGTTTCCATTTTCAGAATAGAAGGGGATGAGGTGAAAGGCCGCATAATCGGTCGTGAAGGAAGAAACATTCGCGCCCTGGAAGCTGCAACTGGAATTGAAATCATTGTAGATGACACACCAGAAGCCATTATTCTTTCAGGGTTTGATCCAGTGAAACGTGAAACGGCTCGTTTGGCTTTGCATCAATTAGTTACGGATGGTAGAATCCACCCAGCTAGAATTGAAGAGGTTGTAGCTAAGACTAAGAAACGACTGGAAGAGGAAATTGTTGAGATTGGTAAACGTACTGCCATCGATCTTGGAATTCACGGACTTCATCCTGAGTTAACCAGAATGGTTGGTAGAATGAAGTACCGTTCTTCTTATGGACAGAACTTGCTACAACACTCACGTGAAGTAGCGAATATGTGTTCTATCATGGCTGCTGAGTTAGGGCTGGATCCTAAGAAAGCCAAGAGAGCTGGATTGTTACACGATATAGGCAAGGTGCCTGATGAAGAGCCAGAATTGCCACACGCAATCTTGGGTATGAAATTGGCTGAGAACTATGGCGAGAAGCCAGATATCTGTAATGCAATTGGCGCCCACCATGATGAGATTGAAATGACTACCATGATTTCTCCAATAATTCAGGTATGTGATGCTATTTCAGGCGCAAGACCGGGAGCAAGACGTGAGATTGTAGAAAGTTATATCAAGCGCATTAACGAGCTTGAGGCTGTTGCCTTGTCCTATCCAGGTGTTACCAAAACGTATGCTATTCAGGCAGGTCGTGAGCTTCGTGTAATTGTTGAAAGCGAAAAGGTGACGGATGCAGAATCTGATCAGCTTGCTTTGGATATTTCCCTGAAAATCCAAGATGAAATGACTTATCCAGGTCAGGTAAGAGTTACTGTAATTCGTGAGAAGCGAGCAGTAGCTTACGCGAAATAGGATTGGCTAATGATTTGATTTAGAAAGGGCTCGCATTGCGGGCCCTTTTTCATTGGTAGAGACGCGATTTATCGCGACTGAAATTGTTTAAAACGAACGTGTCCGGGTTTGAGATACTGTGTTGATTATGAAGACACGATAAATCGCGTCTCTACAGGAATTTCAACAATTTAGAGTCCGTTTTTCGAATCTCGAAATAGGGCGTTTGTGTTGCTCCGAAAGAGCGGAAGAAACGCTCCACAGGCTCAATCATACTCCCCTCAAAGTTGAACGCGTTTGTAACGCTTGACGAGAACAAGATTGCAGTCCACATTAGCAGACTCATAGCCCCTGTATTCTTGTTGTCAGGGTCAACTGCACCAGCCAAGTAGTAGGCCGATTCATCATCCCAAACGAGTAGTAGAGAGGCAACTGAATTGCCTTGTTCGTCTGTGGCAATCCAAGCTTTGCAAGATTCGTTTGCTGTCAGTTTTTCAAAGATGCGATTGAAATAGTCACTGGAATAATTGATTTCATTTCCCTTTTTTCGGAAATCTTTTTCCTT
>DMRV01000040.1:0-2940 GCA_003456455.1 Flavobacteriales bacterium | reverse complement strand
AGTTTTTCGGAATCCGAAAGGTCCTCTATCACATACGTGTAGCGTGTCGATTGCTCAAATCCCTTCCAATGAAAAGGCAGCCAATTAGTTATTTCTGGATGAAAATATTGAATGAACTTGTCGGTTTTTGGGAGCTGCTTAATCAGCTGCTCCGTCACCTTCTTTTCAAATGATAAACGTGTTGCTTCTTTTTGTCCCTCGGGATAATGAAACCATGGTCCCATGTAAGGCGTGAGAGGTGGAACAGTGATGATCTCAAATTGAAGTTTTCGCTTTTTAAAGTACGGCATGAATGCCTGAACCTCATTTCCCGATTCTACAATTGCTACATCCCATTGTTCGGGTTTTGCAACAATTTCCAACCAATCGTATTGAAGGAATAGTGGGATTTCAGGATGCGTTTCACACCAGCTCTTGAAAATCTCTTTGTTGTTCATTTGAATTTCTCCGTTTGGTACGGAATATCGCCTAAGATATTGCGATCTCAGAGAACGCTCAATAATTGATCGACCTCGTCAAGTTTTCGATACTTACCCAGTTTTCTGTAGAGAGATTTAAGATCGGTCAATAACCGTTTGATAATCTCCTTGTTTGAGATAGGCTTGAGGTCTTCGATATTCACCTCGATATCCATTTTCTCTATGTAACGATCTAATTCACCCTTCCCGAAAACAGCACCTTTACTGAATGGATTGATGTAAAAAAGCAATTCATTGTCGGTATGATTAAACACATCCTGATAGCCCAATATAAAATGGTCCGGGAGGTTGATACCTACAATTGGCAAATCCAATTTGTCGGCAAGTACTTTATATAGAATACCCATAGCCGTTGGACTACCTTTCAAATGTTCAAACACGTTTGTTACAAACCAAGATTGGTCCGAAGAATGATATTTGAGATATGGGCCGAAGTGATGAACGTCATATAGTATGTGGTTTATTACACGAACCTTTTCCAATGAGGTTAGGTTGTCGTTCAATTCTAACCAAACATCCTTGCGTAAAAGTTCCAGTTTCGAGTTCATCAAATCAATCGGTTGATCTGGATATTGGAACGCTGATGCAATTATCGCCCCTTCTAAAAGGTTAGAGCAACCTTCTTCTTTCCAAACTGAAAGCGCTTGCTTGCAAGAATCGAATTCTATTTGATGAATAATCTCTTCAATCCTGCCCTGTATGGTATTGTGATTAATGATTTCCCACTCAGACTCTAAATGCGGGATTACATTTTTTCCAAAGGAAATGAGCTTACTGCTTACGTTCTCGTATACACCCGTGTCAGGGTCGTCAAGCAACCTAATGAGGGCTTTGAGTTCGTTATTGGCCAATGAGTATCGCATCGGCTGCAAAGTACCATGTAGATAACAGTGGTTAAATGATTGATAATCACAGTTTTCAGCATTCGGTTGTTAATTATCGATGTAAGAATTCATTATTTTCATGCTGACGATTCATTTGCGTGCTTATGAAAGTTTGGAACTCTTTTCCCATGCTTCGATTGATTATTCCCTTAGTATCGGGAGTGGTCTTATGGGCGTTTCTCCTCGAGGTAGTAAATGTTGATTTTGAGTACATAATTGGTAGTTTTCTAGCTGTTATGACGCTTGCTGTAGGTGCTGGCGCAATAGCTAACTTCAAGCGGAAACCATATTTGTATGGGCTGTTTCTTTGGCCAGTTCTTTTTACACTTGGTTCGCTCTTAACAATATCGGTGTCCAATTATATATATCCAGATTACCTTGATGAGACCAATTTTGTTGGGCAGCAATCATACATAGCTATGGTTGCAGACCAGCCGCAGATTAAAGAAAAATCGGTAAAGGTTGTAGCAAATGTTGCTGATTTGGAGCGCCATACGAATGGAAAAGTATTGCTGTATTTTGAGAAGGATTCGATCTCGACTGGATTAAAGTACGGACAAGAGATTCTGCTTAGAACCCAACTTCAAGGAGTAGAGGGGATGGGGAACGCAAACGAATTCAACTACTCACGCTATCTGCGGTTTCACGACATTATTTTTAGAGGCTATGTAAAATCGGAAGACTGGAAAACCATATCAACGGGAACTCCTGGTATAACAGGTTGGTTTCTCTCAGTCCGCTCCAAGTTGATTGGCATGTTTGAGGAAGCTGGCTTAGAGGGCAATACCCTTTCTGTTGCTTCCGCATTGGTGTTAGGTTATAGAACAGACCTTGATAAAGAACTGATGAGTGCTTATGCAGGCGCTGGAGCTACTCATGTTTTGGCTGTCTCAGGATTGCATGTTGGAATAGTCTACGTTATCCTTAACGCACTCTTGAGATTCATGGATCGTAAGAAGTCTTTACGGGTTCTGAAAACCATCCTTCTTGTTTCGTTACTCTTTGGTTACGCTTGTTTGACGGGGCTTTCTGCTTCTGTGTTTCGTGCTGCAACCATGTTTTCGTTCGTTGCAACAGGAAGCGCAATAGATAGGAACACAAACATTTTCAATACGCTTGCGGCTTCTGCTTTCTGTTTAATTCTTTATGAACCGATGATAATTATGCAGGTCGGGTTTCAGCTTTCCTATTTGGCTGTAATTGGGATTGTTGTTATCCAACCAAGATTATTTGAACTCACGTATTTTAATAATCGATTGGCAGATTGGGCTTGGTCAATTACTTGTGTTTCCATTGCGGCTCAAATTGCAACATTTCCGCTCGGGTTACTTTATTTCCACCAATTTCCGAATCTGTTTTTGATTTCAAACCTTCTGGTTATTCCCGCTGCGGGAGTAATTCTGTATCTCGGNNTCTTAGACACGGTTATTTCCAGTCTCAATCAATTTGTAGTATGGATTGAACGAATTCCGTATTCCGTCCTTTCGGGAATCGATATTTCCACACTTGAATCCTTGATGATTTATGGAGTAATTGTGGGGTTTGTTGTTTTCGTTGTTCATCAGCAGCGATTTGGT
>DMRV01000259.1 GCA_003456455.1 Flavobacteriales bacterium | reverse complement strand
GTTGACAATGTCTGATTGAAACAGCTCTTTGCCTTGCAAAAGCGGGTTCATATAAGCCAACGCAATACAAGCAAATAGTAGAATGGCCGCAAAGTGCGAAAGCAAGTTTTTAAGTTTATCCATTATGTGGAATTAAAATATGGATGGAAGCCATTGAACGGCTACTATTCTTTGATTTCTTCAAACTCGACATACTCTCCATCTGAATCGGAAACGCTGCCTGGCTTTCTTTTCTCAGCTCCTTTTTGGATGACTACATCTCCTTCGTAGTCATCTGACGAATAGCCTGATTGACGCTCCTGCGCCTGTCGCATTCTGTCTTCCATATTCTGCTGCGCCTTATTCACCACCTTTTTGGCAATAACAGGGAAGAAAAGCCTAAAAAGTAGCTTCCATGCGTAGTAGATAACTACCAGAATTAATATGGTTTTGAATACGCCTGTCATGCGATTGTAACGTGGTTATCGGCTAAGATATAAGTTACGCTCCGAATAAATCTCTCGGAAGTACTCATCGTTAAGGTCATCTATGAAGCGAATTGCCTCTCCGGTTGATTTCATTTCTGGGCCTAACTCCTTGTTTACATCGGGGAATTTCTCAAATGAGAAAACAGGAATCTTTATTGCATAGCCTTTTTTGTGCGGATTGAATTTAAAGTCTTTTAACATCTTCTCACGCATCATCACCTTAGTGGCGTAATTCACGTACGGCTCACGATATGCCTTGGCAATAAACGGAACCGTTCTAGATGCACGCGGATTTGCTTCAATGATGTAAACGATTTCATCCTTCACCGCAAACTGAATATTAATCAGTCCGATGGTGTTCAGTTTCATGGCGATTATTCGCGTGTAGCGATCAATCTGCTCTAGCACATTATCACTCAAATCGAAAGATGGAAGTAGTGCGTAGCTGTCTCCTGAGTGGATGCCAGCTGGTTCGATATGTTCCATAATTCCAAGAATGTGAACATCCACTCCATCACAAATAGCATCAGCTTCAGCCTCAATGGCTCCTTCTAAGAAGTGATCTAGAAGGATTCTGTTACCCGGAATGTCTTTGAGAAGGTTTACAACATGATTTTCGAGCTCCTGCTCGTTAATCACAATCTTCATATTCTGTCCTCCTAGAACGTAAGACGGACGGACAAGTAGTGGAAAACCTAAGTCTTTGCAAATCTCCAAAGCAGTATCGGCATCTTCTGCTACTCCAAATTTCGGATAAGGAATATTGTTCTCTGCCAAAAGCTCTGAGAACCGCCCGCGATCCTCGGCCAAATCCAACGATTTGAAATCCGTTCCGATGATTTTGATTCCGTGACGCTCAAGCTTTTCAGCAAGTTTTAAAGCAGTTTGCCCACCTAACTGAACGATAACTCCTTCGGGTTTTTCGTGAAGAATGATGTCGTAAATATGTTCCCAGAAGACCGGTTCGAAATAGAGTTTATCTGCCACATCAAAATCGGTAGAAACCGTTTCTGGATTACAGTTAATCATAATGGTTTCGTAGCCACATTCTTTTGCAGCCAAAACGCCATGTACGCAGCAATAATCGAACTCAATTCCTTGCCCAATTCTGTTCGGGCCAGAGCCGAGAACAACAATCTTCTTCTTATCGGTTACAACGCTTTCATTCTTACCTTCAAAAGTGGAATAGTAGTAAGGCGTTTGTGCAGGAAATTCAGCAGCACACGTATCAACTAATTTGTAAACACGCTGAATATCAAACTCTTGTCGCTTCTTGAACACCTCGCTTTCCCAGCAATTAAGCAGGTGTGCAATTTGTCTATCGGCATAACCTTTCTGCTTTGCCTCATACAAAAGTGGTTTTGGAAGACTTTCTAACTTGAAACTCTGAATCTCGTTTTCTAGCTCAATCATCTCAAGAATTTGATTGAGAAACCAAGAATCAATGCGAGTTATTTGCTGTATCGTTTTTAACGGAATTCCCAGTTTGAAAGCATCATAAATATGGAATAATCGGTTCCAACTTGCATGCTTTAAACTGTGTAAAATCTCATCTTGATTACGAAGTTCTTTGCCATCGGCACCAAGTCCATTTCGCTTAATTTCTAACGACTGACATGCTTTCTGAAGTGCTTCTTGGAATGTTCGCCCAATTCCCATCACTTCTCCAACTGACTTCATTTGAAGGCCTAATTCTCTGTTGCATCCTTTGAATTTATCGAAGTTCCAACGAGGAATTTTCACAATCACGTAATCAAGCGTTGGTTCGAAAAACGCAGATGTGGTTTTAGTAATCTGGTTGTCAAGTTCATCCAAATTATATCCGATGGCCAACTTGGCGGCAATTTTTGCGATTGGATATCCTGTTGCTTTTGACGCCAAAGCCGAAGAACGGCTCACCCGAGGATTTATTTCAATGGCGATAATCTCTTCCTGCTCATCATCGCTAACTGCAAACTGAACGTTGCATCCACCAGCGAAATTCCCAATTGAGCGCATCATGTGAATGGCCATATCACGCATTCGCTGATACGTTTTATCACTCAACGTCATAGCGGGAGCAACTGTAATAGAATCTCCTGTGTGAATTCCCATCGGGTCGAAATTTTCGATGGAACAGATGATAACCACGTTATCGTTGTTATCGCGAAGCAACTCCAACTCAAACTCTTTCCAGCCGAGAACAGCCTTGTCAATCATCACCTCATGAATAGGTGAAAGATGCAAACCTCTATTCAGATGGTCGTCAAATTCTTCAGGATCATAAACGATAGCGGCTCCTGCCCCTCC
>DMRV01000277.1 GCA_003456455.1 Flavobacteriales bacterium | reverse complement strand
CACATTGCTTTTTTATCTGTTCGTTTAAGAGTAAAATGCCCTTGTTGTTATGCGGGAAAGGAGAAGATGCGGAGATGTTGACAGGCAATACAGATTGCACGAAAATTTCCGCATCTTCTCCTTTCCCGCATAACAACAAGGGCATTTTACTCTTAAACGAACAGATAAAAAAGCAATGTGCTGGTTTGAATATCGAATACATTGATTTGCACCTTCACTTTTTAGATGGTAACGAAAACCTGCGCAGCGAATTAACCAATGACGGTCTACATCTATTGGGTACTGGCTACCTGCTTTGGAAAGAGTTGATTGCTATATATTTGAAGAATTTAGACTATGAAATCGTTCAAAGGAAAAGTAGCTGTAGTTACTGGAGGTGGTGGAACTGGAATTGGAAATGCCTTGGTCAGAGCTTTTGCTTCTGAAGGAGCACATGTGGCCTACTGCGACATTGCTAATCTTAATAAGACCGAAAAGGATATTGAAGCTTTTGGGGTGAAGAAATATGCGGAGCATGTTGACATTGCCGATAAAGAAGCCATAAAGCGCTTCGCTGATAACGTACTAAAGGAATTCGGTCACATAGACGTCCTTATCAATAACGCTGGAATCGCAACTGGAGATATTTCGTTTGATAAAGTAACTGAAGCTGATTTTGAGCGGATTACGAATATCAATTATTGGGGAGTTATTCGAACCACTCAGGCATTTTATCATCATCTACTTACTCGTCCCGAAGCTGCCATTGCCAATATTTCCAGTACGCAGGGAATTCTGGCTGCGCCCTATTTGGTTTCTTATTGTACGACAAAGTTTGCTGTAAGAGGTTTTACCGATTCGCTTCGTGTAGAGAACCAGGTTCGAGGAATTAAAAACCTAAGCATACATACAGTGCACCCCGGAGCGGTTGCCACCAATATCACACTGGCCGCAGATCATCAAGGACCGCGGTCTCAACATTTTCATAAAGTATTGCAGGAAAAGGGAGCGTCTCCAGCTGAGGCGGCCAAAATCATTTTAAAGGGAATTAGAAAAAACAAATCGCGTATTTTCATTAGCGATGGTAGAGCACAAGACATCATGGCACGATTGTTTCCTAGTTCGCTCCATAAGATCATTGGTTTGATGATGAAAATGCAGGGAGCTGAGATAACCTGAAATATCTGGTGTAAAAAAGCCCCAAACACAACAGTGTTCGGGGCTTCTCATTTTGTTTAAGGTTAGCTATCTAAACCATCTCAACGCTACGCTTCAAGAATTCACTTAGCTCTTTTCCTTTCAACAACCCTTGGCTTAGCAAAGCAAGGTCGCAAAGCTGTTTTATTTTCTTCTCCTTGTTTGCTCCTTTGCTTTTTAGGATTTCGCCCACTTTAGGGTGGTTAGAGTTTACAACCAAGTTGTACATCTGAAAACCGCCCATGCCCATCATGGCGCCTTGTCCGCTCATTTTCTGCATGTCGGCCATTCTACGCATGAATTCTGGTTGCGTAACAGTAACCGGCATTTCAGTCTCGCTCAAGTTTTCAAACTGAACAGTGAAGCTTGTTTTGCTCTCTTCTGAGTTTACTTGCGCATCAAAGATTGGCTTCAGCTTTTCTTTTTCTTCATCAGAAAGTTTGCTTGGTACTTCCTCATCCTTGTTGATGAGTTTGTCAACGATGTCGGCATCAACTCTGGCAAACGTGCTATTCTCCAGTTTCTGCTCCAATTGGTTCACAAAGTGAGAATCAAGCGGAGAATCCATTACTAACACATCGTAGCTTTTGTCCACAGCGCTGTTGATGTAAGAATGCTGTCCAACAGGGTCGTTCGTGTAGAGGTAAACCAGTTTGTTGTCCTTATCGGTTTGAGCCGCAGTAATGTGCTCTTTGTATTCCTCCATAGTGAAATACTTGCCTTCTGTGTTCTTGAACAACCAGAACTTGCTCGCTCTTTCGTTGAACTTCTCATCACTCAACATTCCATACTGAATGAAAATCTTGATATCATCCCATTTCGTTTCGAAATCTTCTCTATCCGCTTTGAACAGCTCGGCTAGTTTATCCGTTACTTTCTTACTGATATGATTGCTGATTTTCTTCACGTTATGATCGCTCTGCAAATAGCTTCGCGAAACGTTTAGCGGAATGTCTGGAGAGTCGATTACTCCGTGAAGTAGCGTCAAGAACTCAGGAACAATATTGTCTACGTTATCAGTAATGAAAACCTGATTACTGTAAAGCTGAATCTTGTCTTTCTGAACCTGAATATTGTCCTTAATCTTAGGGAAGTAAAGGATACCCGTTAGGTTAAAAGGGTAGTCAACATTCAAATGAATATTGAACAAAGGCTCATCAAATGTTCCAGGGTATAATTCGCGGTAGAAGTTCTTGTACTCTTCATCGCTTAACTCCGATGGTTGCTTAGTCCAAGCTGGAGAAGTGTTGTTGATAATGTTGTCTTCAACGATTTCAACGTCTTCGCCAATCTTTTCTCCTTTGTCGTCCTTCTTAGCGTATTCGGTTCTTGTTTTCGTTCCGAATTTGATGGTAACAGGAAGAAACTTGCAGTACTTGTCAAGGATTCCTTGAATACGTGCTTCTTCCAAAAACTCTTTGCTGTCGTCAGCAATATGAAGAACGATATCTGTTCCTCGGTCTTTTCTGTCGTGCTCAGCAAGCGTGTAGTTCGGACTGCCATCACATGTCCAATGTGCAGCTTTCTTGCTTTTCACATGGCTTTTGGTGATAATCTCCACATTCTTAGCCACCATAAACGAAGAGTAGAATCCAAGACCGAAATGCCCAATAATTGCCTCAGACTTGTCTTTGTATTTATTCACAAATTCCTCAGCACCTGAGAATGCGATATCGTTGATGTATTTGTTTACATCATCCACACTCATCCCAATTCCCTTATCCTTAATGGTAAGCGTTCCAGCTTCTTTGTCAAGCACAATCTCGATGGTTGTATCACCAAGTTCGCCCTTGATTTTATCCATTCCGCTTAGCGTTCTAAGCTTCTGCGTAGCATCTGTTGCGTTAGACACCAACTCACGAAGGAAAATCTCGTGGTCTGAGTAAAGGAATTTCTTAATAATTGGGAAGATGTTCTC
>DMRV01000272.1 GCA_003456455.1 Flavobacteriales bacterium | reverse complement strand
GTTTGAACTTTCAGCGGTTAAACATTCTTGGTTTTGGATTGCTCTTGATTCTCATTCCAGCAATAGTGCTGGGCTTCGTTTCGTGGAAGCTAGTTTTGTGGTTGTTGCCAATTTATTTCATCACACTTGGTTGGGGCATTTTTGACATTGGGTCACAGTTTTTCATGCCAACATTTTGGCGAGGAGAAAAGGGAACAATTAGCCTAACCTTTGATGATGGTCCAGACCCAGAAGTTACGCCAAGAGTGCTAGATGTGCTTCGCGAAGAAGGCGTGAAAGGTTCCTTTTTTGTGATTGGACGAATTGCAGAAAAGTATCCAGAATTAGTTCAGAAAATTGTTGATGAAGGCCACGTAGTTGGAAATCACACGTACAATCACGATTACGTTTTTTCAAAAGAGCTAGCGGAAAAGCAGGTGTCAGAAGGACAAGAAGTAATTCAAAAGATAATCGGTAAAAAGCCCACGTATTTCCGCCCACCGTTTGGTGTAATGACGCCTGAAATTGCCAATGCGGTTAAGAAAGAACAATGCGCCATAATTGGTTGGGACTTACGTTCTCAAGACGGACGTATTCGAACTAAAGAAGCTACAATCAAAAGAGTAAAGAACAATCTCAAAAAAGCAACCGTTCTTTTGTTTCACGATACAAATCCAACCACACCAGAAGCACTTCGGGAGATTATTCATCTTTGCAAGCAGAATGGCATGAAAATCGTATCGGTGACAGAACAATCTGGAATTGAACCTTATAAATCGTAATCGAATGAAACTGATTCTCTCTTTATCGCTCATACTTACAACGGCATTTACTGGCCTAGCACAAAGCGAGCTTGAAACCATCACAATCAAAACAACAATCGTTTGTGACCATTGCATGAAATGCGATGATTGCGGCTACAATATTGACACTAGCATTCGTAAAGCGAAAGGAATTAAAAAGGTGAATATCAATCCTGAAAAGAACACAGTTCAGGTTACTTATAATTCTGGCAAAACAACCCCTGAGGAGATTAGAATTGCTCTTTCTAAGGCAGGCTATAACGCTGACGATGTAAAAGCTGATCCAGAAGCTTACGCGAAATTGGATGGGTGCTGTAAGCCTTAAGTGTTTATGTCTAGAACTCTTCCGCTCTTCCTTTTAATCTTATTTCCGTTTTTCCTTTCGGCTCAAGAATGGAAGACACTAAGCGCTGATGATTCTAATCTGACCGAATTGAAGTCAGCTTTGGCTAAAATGGAGTCAATAAAAGGCGACATCAAGCAGGAAAAGGGATTTTCATTCTTAACAGAAAAACTGATTTCAGAAGGCGTTTTTCTTTATCAGAAAGAGAGTAAACTCCGTTGGGAGTTCAAAGAGCCAATCGAGTATATCATTCTCATTAATGAGAATTCGATGCGTTTGAAGGAAGAGGGTGAGGAGAAGAAGTATAAAGGAATGAACCAGATTCTTCGTCAAGTAAAGGAGATTATTCTTGGCTGTATTGATGGTTCAATTATGACTAATTCGAACTACAAGACGGCTTTCTTTGCGAATGAAAGTGGCATTCGAATTCAGCTTCAGCCGAAGGCTAAAAACCTGAAAGAGTTTATTCAGCAGATTGAAGTGGAGTTTTCAATTGAAGGTTCTATGTTGCATAAAGTAACGCTCACGGATCCTTCAGGAGATATGACGGATATTCGGTTCTCAAACATCGTAGTAAACGAAAAGATAGATGCGGCTGCTTTTGCTGATTTTTAGTCTGCTTACAGCAACCGTTCAAGCACAGACTCCAGAAAACGGTGTTGAGATTCTTCCGAAAGGGAAGGAGGCAATCTACAAGGCTGAATTCAAGATTACTGGGAATTCCATTAATGGCTTTTTAGCTGTAAGTCATAAGCGTAACGATGTTTTGCATGTTTCATTCACATCTCCAATGGGAAATAACCTACTGGAAATGCGTTGGAAAAATAGCCGATGGAAAAAGATTTATGCAATAGATAAATTGGGCGGGCGTCACATTTTCGGAATGATGGCAGAAGATATTTTGTTGCTCTTTGCTCATTATCAGTATGACGATAAATTTGTTGATTTGGGGAACGAATGGAAGTGGAACAAAAAGACACTTTTACCTGTTTTCGAAAGCGATAAATTAGTCTCGGTTAAGATTGTCGGAAAACGGCATCGACCTTCGAAAATAGTTAAGTATGAACGTGGGGAGCAGGAGATTGACAAAATGAGGATAGACCACCAAGGGTTTGCTGTCTCAATCATATTAGAACCGTTGAAGAAAAAGTAATGACAGCGTTAGTGGGGTTTTACAAATTGGTTTCTGAAGAGAAGACTGAATCAGGGTTCAATTTGAACATCGAACTCAATCAGGAACATGAAGTTTACGCAGGTCATTTTCCTGGCAAACCTGTGGCACCCGGTGCTGCGCTAACCCAAATGGTACTTGATGAAGCAATGAGATTGACCAATGGCGAAAAAAGGGTTGCTGAGTTTCGCCAAATTAAATTTCTATCCGTAATTGACCCTACACAAGTGAATAAACTGAAGCTAAATTTCGACTTCAAGGAGCGAAATGGAACTGAAATGTTTGTGTGCGTTGGTTCTGCTGGGGAAACAAATTATTTCAAGCTGAATGGCATCTTCGGTTGATTTGGAGAAATACCGTTCCGAATTAAAGCAGATGGGATTCTGTGTAATTGTGCCTACGTACAACAATCACAAAACCGTTGCTAGGGTAATTGAAAGCGTGCTAGAATACAGCAACGATGTGATTGTTGTGAATGATGGAGCAACTGACGATACTCCTGAGATTCTAAATCAATTCGAAGACAGGATTTATCGAATCGATTATTCCCCAAATAAAGGGAAGGGCTATGCGCTGAGAATGGGCTTTCAAAAAGCCTTGGACCTAGGTTACCACTATGCCATTACCATAGATAGTGATGGTCAGCATTTTGCGAATGACATTCCGAAGTTTATTGAAGTGCACAAAACACACCCAGATGCGGTGATTATGGGAGCACGAAATTTGGAAGCAGAAGGCATGCCAGCCAAGAATGGTTTCGCCAATAGGTTTTCCAATTTTTGGTTCCGCTTACAAACGGGCATTTATATGCCCGACACGCAAACAGGTTTCCGTTTGTATCCCCTAAAGAAAATTGCCCACATTAACTTCTTCACTACTCGTTTTGAGTTCGAAATTGAAGTGATTGTAAAACTTGCTTGGCGAGATGTACCGTTTGTTTCTGTTCCAATCCAAGTGAAGTATGACCCAGACGAAAGGGTGTCACATTTCCGTCCAGGGCCAGATTTTACGCGTATCAGTTTCTTAAATGCTTGGTTCACAATTCTCACAGCGGCTTATCATCTACCAAGAAGGTTATTACTCAAAGGGAAGCTGTTCAAGCTGATAAAAGAAGAAGCCATAAAACCAGAAGAAACCAATCTACGCAAAGCAGTAAGTATTGGTTTTGGATTTTTCATGGGGCTACTGCCAATCTGGGGATTTCAACTGTTGATTGGGATTCCAACAGCCATTTTTCTGCGGATGAATAAGGTGTTATTCATAACAGCAGCAAACATCAGTTTGCCACCGTTAATTCCCTTCATCATCTTCTTCAGTTATCTGATGGGGCAACCATTTTCAGATGCAGAACCCATTCCGTTTGACCAGTTATCCGAGTTGTCGCTTGATAATATCCACGACAACTTCATTCAATACGTAATCGGAGCAATTCTGCTTTCAATTGTAGCAGGATTGATTGGGTTTCTAGTAAGTTGGACAGCTTTTTCAATCCTGAGAAAGAACCCTGAATCGAAACCAGTTCAAGCTTCCTGAACCTCTTTGTACCTAAAACAGTCGGTGGTGTGGTCGTTTACCATGCCAGTTGCTTGCATATGAGCATAAACAACCGTTGGACCTACAAACTTGAATCCCCGCTTCTTCAGATCCTTGCTAATTAATTCGGCTAACTCTGTTTTGGGCGGGACATCAGTCATAGATGAGAAATCGTTCTGAATCGGTTTCCCGTTTACAAATCCCCAAATGTAATTGTCAAATGAGCCAAACTCTTTTTGAACTTCCAAAAAGGCTTGCGCGTTAGAAATGGCAGATTTAACCTTTAGTTTGTTTCTGATAATGCCCGTGTCTTGTAAAAGAGAAGCTACTTTGTCTTCATCGTAAAGCGCAACTTTCTTGTAGTCGAAATTATTAAACGAAGCACGAAATGTTTCACGCTTACGTAGAATTGTAATCCAACTTAATCCAGCTTGGAAGGTTTCGAGAATAAGGAACTCAAATAGGCGTTGTTCGTCATGAACTGGAACGCCCCATTCTTCATCATGATAAGCAATGTAGATTGGGTCGTCAGAAACCCAATCACATCTTTTTACACTCATCACACTCTAAATGAAATGGAGAAAGAAGCTTACTTCTTTTTCTTCTTCAAAGGCTTTGAATCCTTAACGAACTTTCCGTTTACAGATTCACCTAAAATAACTACGTCCTTAGACTTTTCGTAGTCCATTACGGCAACCATCATTTCTGCTTCAGTATCTCTACGGATTTTAATTCCGCTATTCGAACCGGTGTTTCTTACTTCCAGATAATATCCGTCCTTCAGTTTCTTCGGTCTAGTAGGAGGTCTTCCCATGTCTTGTTTTATTCAATTTTCCAACTCATATCAAACATTGTTCCGTTCAATCTGAGCCATTACTATTGGCGTGAAATATAGGTATTACATCGAAACCTGTACATCCTAAACATTAATAAGTCTTAACGGCATATTGTTCATTATGTAATTAGGGCGCTTTCCCTGCCCAAAAGCGTGGGCCTGGTTTTCCGTTGTATCTTTTCTTCGTTCCTCAGAAAAGGATGCCGCTTTAAACGCGAAGCATTCGCGAACTCTTTTGAAAATCAATAGTGAATGTTCGCAGTCCATAAAGCGGTGCTCCGATTAAGCCAAGTCGGAACTAGCCAACCACGTGTCGAGTTCCAAAAATTGAACTGCCAACCCTAACCATGGTGCTTCCTTCTTCCATGGCAATCTTGTAGTCGCCAGACATGCCCATCGAAATTTCCTTGAATGAAGATTGGTCTGAGAAGAAGCTAGTTTTTAGCTTGTCAAAAATGCTTTTCAATACCTTGAATTCGTTTCTGACCTGAGCTTCATCATTCGTGAAAGTGGCCATTCCCATCACTCCAGCAATTTCAATGTTGTTCAAGTCCGCAAATTCAGATAATTTGAGATACGTTTCCGCTTCCTCCAAACTCAAGCCAAACTTGGTTTCTTCTTGTGCAACGTGGAATTGAAGCAGCACACGAATCACCCTGTTATTCTTTGCGGCTTGTTTATTGATTTCGCGAAGCAACTTAACCTTATCAACGGAATGGATGCAACTAACAAATGGAGCAATGTGTCTGATCTTGTTACTCTGTAAATGCCCAATCATGTGCCACTCAATATCCTTTGGCAGTGTTTCTGATTTCGGAATCAACTCCTGTACACGATTCTCACCGAAAATCCGTTGTCCTGCTTCGTAAGCTTCCATCAAAACCTCATTTGGCTTCGTTTTGGAAACCGCAACAAGCGTTACGTTCTCAGGTATTCCCGATTTTATTTCAGTTAGATTTTTGGCAATTTCTCCCATTCTGAGCGCAAAGTAAATAAGGTTGAATAATTCTTGGACGAGTATAACCTTGAACTTGCTACGGACTTATCATTTTAGAGTTTGAAATAGGCGTAAAGTGACGGCTTGTTTAATAAATTTGAGGTATGAGCATTTTGAAGGAAATGGAACAGCACGGAGCGTATGCTCAACTTTCTAACGGAAAGGTGCGTTACGAGTTTGCTGGGCCGGAAAGCGGAGACGTAGTTGTGCTTATTCATGGGCTAATTGGCCACATGCATGTTTTTGATTATCAGTTTAAATTCTTGATAGAGCAAGGTTATCGGGTGCTCCGTTTTGACCTTTACGGACGTGGTTTTTCTGAACGAGTAAAAGGAGAGCATGGAAGTGAACTCTTTATGGCTCAAGTATCTGATTTGATTGAATTTGTTGGTATTAAAGAAAAATTCCATTTAGTTGGAATCTCAATGGGAGGTGCAATAAGCACACGTTTTGCCAGTCATCATCCAGATAAAGTAAAGTCAATATTCTTGGTTGATTGCTACGGAATTCCAACTCCGAAAGACCCGGGAATTCGGATTGTGCAGCCAAAAGGAATAGGAGAAGCTTTAATTGGAACTTTGGGCGGTACTATTTTCAAACATGCTCCAATGAAGGGAGTGTTTGATAAGAAAAAACATAGCGGTTTTGCAAAGTGGTTTTCGGCTCCTATGGTCATTAAGGGCTCCAAGCGTGCCATACTCAGTACACTACGGAATTTCATGCTAGAAAATCATGTGCCGCATTACGAACGATTGAACAAACTTGATATTCCTAAACTCATTTTATGGGGAAAAGAAGATGCGGTTTTGCCATACAGTTACGGACAAAAAATTCATGCTTTGGTGCCAAATGCGCGCTTCGAAACGTTTGAAAAATGTGGTCATGTTCCACAGTTTGAAGAGCCTGAAAAGTTTAATCAACTAACACTTCAATTTATAAAAGAGCTAAAGTGAAACTGTTATCGATTTTCCTTCTTCTCATTAGTTCAGCTTTTTGTGTTCAAGCACAAAAAATTGAGGATATGCTTCATGAAATTAAACTTCCCGAAGGTTTTAAGATTGAACTTTATGCTACGGAAGTAGAGAATGCACGTTCGCTGGCGCAAGGTCCGAAAGGTGTGATTTTCGTGGGAAGTAGGAACGAAGGCAAAGTTTACGCAGTTGTAGATGAGGATGGGGATTGGAAATCTGANNGATTTGTACATAGCAGAGGTTAGCAAAGTTTCTGTGATGCGAGGGATTGATGCTAAGCTTTCAAACCCTCCCGAAATGCAGACGATTCGGGCTGATTTTCCCGATGAGAAACATCACGGTTGGAAATACATCGCTTTTGGCCCAGATGATAAGTTGTACGTGCCAGTTGGTGCGCCTTGCAATAACTGTTTAAAGGAAGATGAAGACAAGCGTTTCGCTTCCATTACCAGAATGAATGCTGATGGCTCTGAGTTCGAGGTTTTTGCACACGGAATCCGAAATTCAGTTGGGTTTGATTGGCATCCTGAAACCAAGGAACTTTGGTTTACAGATAATGGCAGAGATTGGTTGGGTGATACAAAACCAAATGATGAATTAAACCGCGCTCAAGAGAAAGGAATGCATTTTGGTTATCCCTATTGCCATGCTGGCGAATATGCCGACCCCAAATTTGGTAAGAAGAGAACGTGCTGGGAATTCACCGTTCCAGCACGAAAGTTGGGCGCGCACGTGTCTTCTTTGGGAATGAGTTTTATTGAGAAAGATGTGTTTCCTGAGGAATATCAGAGCTCCGTTTTTATTGCTGAACACGGTTCATGGAATAAAACGGTTCCGGATGGTTACAGAATTACCCGCGTTGAACTGAAAGGCAATTTGGCTGTTAACTACGAAGTGTTTGCCGATGGCTGGCTTAACGGTGCCGAACGATTAGGTCGCCCTGTGGATGTGCTTGAAATGGAAGACGGAAGTTTAATTGTTTCAGACGACTACGCAAATTGTATTTATCGAATAACCTATTCAAAATGAACGTTTTAGTAAAAATCATTATCTCATCACTCGCAGTTTTTTTAACGGCTTGGTTACTGCCAGGAGCAGAAGTGACAGATTATATTGCGGCACTTTGGGTGGCCATTGTTCTTGCATTGCTAAACGGGTTTCTCAAGCCGCTTCTCGTGTTGCTCACAATTCCGATTACTATTTTCTCCTTGGGACTTTTCCTTTTGGTCATCAATGCGGGAATAATTTTGCTTGGAAGTCATTTGGTAGATGGCTTTTATGTTAATGGTTGGTTGTCAGCATTGATATTCAGCTTTGTGCTTTCCATTCTTACTTCCGTAATGGAATCTATTGGGGGAAACAAAAAAGCACACAAATAACCAGCTAATATGCCTACCGAAAAACGCTTCACTTCACTCAAGGAGTTTTACCCTTTTTATTTAACAGAACATTCAGATTTCGTCTGCAGAACATTGCATTTCGTTGGTACAGGGCTAGTTATTTGTTTAGGAATTGTTGGATTGATTAGGCTCGACTGGAAGTTTTTTGTGCTAATGCCGATTGCTGGTTACGGATTTGCTTGGGTTGGCCATTACTTTTTTGAGAAAAACAAACCAGCTGCATTTGCAAATCCGTTCTATAGTTTGGCTGCCGATTTTATGATGTTCTGGCACATTATATCCTTCCAATTGCCGAAGAAGATGGCGGAATCTAAAAAGCTCTATCCATAGTTTGATGGTTCCAGAAAAAGCGCAGTATTACATAAATCAGCTACAAATGCTGAAACATCCAGAAGGGGGGTGGTATAAAGAAACGTACCGAGCACGCGGAGTTATTTCCTCAGAAGAATTGCCAAAACATGGTG
>DMRV01000123.1 GCA_003456455.1 Flavobacteriales bacterium | reverse complement strand
GACTTTTGTAGGTTTTGTAGGGGTGTTCGATACAATTAGATTTTATCTCAGAAAGCGGCATCAGGTTAGTGTATATGAACGCCTCTGCATCACTTTGAGGGATGCCTTTCTTATTGAGGTAAATACATAGTAGGGTAATAAAGTTGTGCTTATTACCATCTATGAATTGACCTTCTCGATTCTCCGCAAATGTCATTGCTCCTTTGAATACCATTTCTTGGGTCATGGTAGGGCTACTGTACCATCTTTGCTTCACAGCTGGTTTCGGGGTATGTATGCGATCGTAGAGAGTAAAAGTGTCTGCCATGTATGCACCAGCATCATAACTGTAGTACCGTAGGTCTGTGGGGTTGCCTCCCTTGCTGGTGTCGAGAAATATACCTATTGAGCCGAAGTCAACTACAAGCTGTTTGAAGTGGTCTTTGAGCCTATCAGGATCTGACACCTTGACCAATGCCCACACACCATTACCTCTGCATGATAGCCCTGCAAATGCCACATATTCAATCTCAGACACCTTTTGTTTAAGTTGCTCTGCATTATCCCAATGTGAGTTACCTTGACCATCTATATCAATCTGTGTCCAACCAGTAAGTTGCCTTACCTGCTCATCTATAGATAGCCCACCCTTTCGAGAATTCAGTTCAGCAGCTACAGCTACACAGGGCAAACCACTCTTCAGGTCTTTCTGTAGCTTCTCATCATCAGAGTTCCTCATCCGTTCACACGTATCTGCATACTGAATCCACTCATCAGATGGCAGCATACATTGCAGCAACCAATCTTTTAGGCTCATTACACCTGTATTTGTCTCGGTTCTCTTCCAGACGAAGCTTACGTTGCAATCCCACTCGTCAGATAGTCTTAATGTCTTTCTCATTTTTTTTCTCTTAGCAAGTACCCTACAAAACCTACAAAACTGTTTCCTCCTCTTTGACAAGGAATCCGAGTGCGTTCGGATTGACGGTGTACTGGGCTTCGGGTCTCCGCCCAGACCCTTTATAGTTGGGGGATTCTGCCACAACCCAGTTCCTGTCTTCAAGTTCTTCAAGGGCTTTCTTTATCACCTTGCTATCTGTCAAACCAGACCACTTCTTCTGCTGTATGTCTCGCACTTTAAACTTGCCTTTTAGTTTCCCCTCACTTATCCGCTCTGCCAATACAGCAGCGCCATACACTCCCTGCTTACCAAGCCCCTCGTAAACTCGTAATGCGTGGCTTCTGAGGTAATCGCACCATTTAACCGCCATTAACGCACTGCCTTTCTTTATTGGCCCGTAGTAGAGCTTTGGAGAGTTGACAACGTTTATCAGATGGAAGATTAACGCAAGTGATGGCATTAGCGAGTTGTACTTAGCAAGGTGCTGCTGAAAGACCTCACCGTACTCATCGCTATGCTTGTCTTTCTCAAGTGCCATTATCCATTCAATAAATACGCTCTGAGCCTCGTCATCAAATCGAAATGCAGGGCTTTTATCATAGGTGTCCTGCTCAGCACCTTTTATTGATGCGAAATCTTCAAATTCTGCTAATCCATATATAATCTTCTGAACCAGTTGTTTGGCGTGTATATCTTCATGGTCATCAACATATGGGGCTGCAATGGGATCGGGATAGATCATCAGCTGAAATCGCTGGATAAAGCCGTCATTTCCACCATTGAGTGACTTAGTCAGGTAGTATCTCATCTTATCTGGCTGAGTCGTGCCGAAAACACTTAGGCATAGATTTTTGATAAACACAGACCCTCTACCTATTCTATCAAAGCTGTAGGGGCTATTTCCTCCCCAAGCTTCTAAGTAAAATGAACGGTCAGATTCATGTCCCTTTTTCTCAAATGATTCAAGCAGACCAACAAGCTCGTCTCTGAAGGATAATACCCCTTGAGGGTTCTCGCTACATAGTTGCCCGAGCATTTCATATGTAGCATCATTCACTCTATAGCGCTTTAGTTTTGGTTTCTCTTCAATCTCCTCTTCCAGTTGCGCCAACTCTTGTTTCGCTTTCTCTATTATTTGCTTATCACCTGATGCGAGGTCTTTGTTTATCGCCTTACGCTTAACCTTGTTGATTTCATCCTGAACCTTCCACGCTTTTAGCTGCTCATTAAATAGCTCGTGAGCTTTCCTCTCCAGTTCAGTGAGAAAACCAAGTGCCATATCTGTAGCTCCTGATTTGCGCTGTGATGGGTCACCTATTATAACTCCCCACAGATTTGGATAGACAGTCCAATTGTCTTTTGCTTTTGGTTTAACTGCGCATCTTGCTCCAATTATAGATCCGCACATCAGGATAATTGAGACAGCTATATAATCTGGAGGACATTGCATCCTATGCGAAGCGTCTTTCACCCACTTTTTTATAGGTGCTGGAAGCATTGTGTCTATATCGAATGATTCTACGGGTAATAAAGAACCATCTATTGCTAACGGAAGGCCCCAGTCGTTTGTTGGTACATCTTCAAAGTCCATCGGTTTGTTTTCTTGTTGGTTTGCGTTCCGATTATTTGGTAGTTGTTGATTCATTTTGTTCTGGTGTTTTTTATGTTCGGTTTAGGCAATAGGATTCCACGTTCCATCTCTGGAATCAGTTTAAATGCATTAAGTGTTTGGCTATTAGTTAGCGCACGAATTGCGCAGATAGAAGAAGGAATGCTTCAACGATGGTAGGTCTTGTTCTTGTTGCTCTGGAGACGTTCAATCTCAGCTTCAATCTGATCCTCCCAATAGAATACTCGTCCCATGATTCGATTTGGGATAAATATTCCCTGCTTCTCCCAGTTTCTGAGTGTTTGACTCGAAACGTGCAGAGCTTTCGTTGCCATTTCCCTTGTTAGTAGTTTTCGTCCATTTATTTCCATTTGTTGTGTTTTGGTGTTTTGTTACATCCAAAGGTGAGGTGTAAAGTGGTCTGGGCAGGGAAATAGTAATTAACAATCGGCCATTGTTTTTAACATGGTCTTCGCGTTCTACGTGTTAATAAAACCCAACAACCCCTTTTTTCAGAGAAAGGTTGTTGTGGTTCAATACCCTTTCTCTACCAGACTTACAGTTTACCACTCAGGTTAAGTTATCTTTGTCAGATAATAGAATAGTTCATTGAAATCATGCCAAAACTTGCATATAACTTGCACGTAATGCCGAGTTAAACTTGAAAGCCAGTGTTTTCGGGGGATTCAGAGGGCGCTCCCTCTGATTAACAGTCAGATGCTNNAAGGGCTGCAAATGTAGTTTGCTCTATCATATAATCCAATACCTTTGCAAAAATTATTTAGACCTATAAAAATGAGCTTACTTACTGTTGGAACCGTTGCCTTTGATGCCATTGAAACTCCGTTCGGAAAAACCGATAAAATAATTGGCGGAGCTGCCACATATATTGCTTTGGCATCATCTTATTTCACGAAACCAATTAACATGGTTTCGGTTGTTGGAGATGATTTTCCGGAGGAAGGGTTACAAAACCTGAAAAATCATGGAGCCAACACACATGGTATTCAGATTAAGAAAGGGGAGAAGACTTTTTTCTGGAGCGGTAAGTATCACAACGATATGAATACCCGTGATACGTTGGCGACTGAACTGAATGTGCTGGCGGATTTTGAGCCGGTTGTGTTGGATGAATATCAGAACTGTGAGTTTTTAATGCTTGGAAACTTGACGCCAGCTGTGCAGATTTCCGTAATAAACCAGCTCAAAAATCGCCCGAAATTAGTTGTGCTAGACACCATGAACTTCTGGATGGACATCGCGTTAGATGAGTTAAAAGAAGTAATCAAAAAGATTGATGTTCTGACCATTAATGATGAAGAAGC